>CAXBHA010000001.1:0-27197 GCA_963974955.1 uncultured Yeosuana sp.
AGGGAGACTTCTTCGTGGAATCCCCGATTAACTTTTTAACGGCTATTATCTGGTATTTAAAAAAATACAAGGATGGTGAATTCTGTACCTTACCGCATGTAATTGAATTGATGCAGGTAGATTATGATAGCCTGTTCACATTATTACGAACCGAGAAGGAAATTGAAGTGCTGATTAATCCATTTGTTAATGCGTACCTCAATGATGTTATGGAACAATTGGAAGGTCAGATCGCTTCCGCAAAAGTGGCAATGGCAAGGCTTTCATCCCCACAACTATACTATGTGTTATCGGGTAATGATTTTGATCTGGATATTAATAATCCTGATGACCCAAAGATTGTATGTATGGGAAACAATCCACAAAAAATACAGATTTATGGAGCGGTATTATCCCTCTATGTAAACCGGCTAATCAAGCTGGTGAACAAAAAAGGAAAGCTAAAGAGTAGTCTCATTTTTGATGAATTCCCGACCATCTACCTGAACAATATGGATAGTCTGATTGCTACTGCCCGAAGCAATAAAGTTTCTACCTGTCTGGGTATTCAGGATTTTAGTCAGCTTCGAAAGGATTATGGTCGTGAACAGGCAGATGTAATTATGAATATTACGGGGAATATTGTTAGCGGTCAGGTTACAGGTGATACTGCCAAACAACTCTCCGAACGCTTTGGGAAAATCATGCAGGATAGGGAAAGTTATTCTATTAACAGCGGGGACACTTCCATCAGCCGATCCAAACAATTGGAAGCAGCCATACCACCTTCCAAAATATCAGGGTTAAGCTCCGGTGAATTTGTGGGCATGGTGGCTGATAATCCAGATTGTAAAATAGACCTAAAAGCTTTCCATTGTGAGATTATTAATGACCATGACAGCCTTAAGCGCGAGGAACAAAATTATAAGGACATTGAAATCATCCGAAAGTTGGATTCAGGTATGGTACAGCGTAACTATTTCCAAATCAAACAGGATATTCAGGACATTATACAGTCAGAAATGGAGCGGTTGCTGAATGATCCGGGATTGAGACATTTGGTGGTAAAGAAATAATAGCATATTCGTTTTTTTTCTTGGATAAGAATGATTTTTTCTGTTGTTTTCAAAATTTGAAAAACTCTACAAAATAATTTTATCAAATATTGAATGTTTTTTATATATTTGTAGTGAATTTGAAATAAGCTACAAATTAAATGAAGGTAAAATTAGGAGATATTGCTCAATTACAGTTTGGTTTATACGTGAAGCCTAAAAGTATTGGTGATGCGGTGTATTTGCAGGCTAAGCATTTTGATGATTGGGGGAATCAAACGGATGAGGTTGACACTTTCGTTCAGATAGATCAAAAAAAGAAAGCTCACCTTCTTGAAGATGGAGATATTCTGTTGGTTGGAAAAGGAATGAGGAACTTTGCTTGGACTTATAATAAAGAGTTCGGTCCAGCCATAGCATCTTCAATATTTTTTGTTATCAAGCCTGATCCTTTAAAAGTAATACCTGAATTTTTGACTACCCTATTTAATATGCCACAAACGCAGGCTTATTTCCAGACTCTTGGTGCTGGGAGTTCTATTCCTTCCATTCGTAAATCTGAATTAGAGGCTTTTGCAGTGAAGCTTCCTCCTTTGGAATTACAACAAAAAGCAATAGCTATTAAGTCCTTGCATTATAGAGATATGGAAATATCAAAACAGATTATTTTAGAAAAACAAAAAGTATATCAGGGTATAATAGGAAAAATCATTAATGGCGTTATGATTAATTAGATAATGAAAAAATTAAGTGAAATATTAAAAAGGCAAAAGGAATTAATGGGTATTGAGAATAGCTATGCTATTGAAATATCTTTTGACATCAATATCTTTTCGGAATTAATTCTTGAACATAAAACTTATCAAAAATTCCAGAAAACTCAGAATAGGTACACCTATCATCCTGAAGATAAAAATATTCCTGTTAAGGGACATTATCACATTTACCCAAGGAATAGCAAAAAAGAGATTTATGCCGTAAATACCGATGGCACAGCACATCACAAGAGTAATAGAGGTTTTGAGATTCCAAAAAAGGAAGCTATTGAATTAAAGAAACTTGGTGTGCAAATTCCCGATAACAGGATTCTCGAACATAAGGAAATATTCATTAACGAAAATATAGAATCATATACCTCTATATATATAATAATAAACGATTAGCATGAGTAAAAAACCAATTACACAAAACGAGATCAATAATATTGTTTGGAAGGCATGTGACACCTTTAGAGGGGTTATTGATCCATCCCAGTACAAGGATTATATCCTTACTATGCTTTTTGTGAAATATGTATCAGATGTATGGAAAGACAAAAAAAATTTCTATGCAGAAAAGTATAGCGGTGATGAAATCAGAGTGCAAAGAGCTTTGAGGAATGAGCGTTTCCAATTGCCCGATACTTGTACTTTCGACTATTTATTTGAAAACAGAAATGCGGCAAATATTGGAGAGTTGATCAACACTGCACTGGAAAGTATGGAGGACGCCAACCGAAGTAAACTGGAGCGTGTATTCCGAAATATTGATTTCAATTCAGAAGCTAACCTTGGTCAGACTAAAGATAGAAATAGAAGGCTCAAAAATCTATTGGTTGACTTTTCTGGGTTAGATCTACAGCCTTCCCATTTAGAGGATAATGACGTTATTGGTGATGCTTATGAATATCTAATTGAGAAATTTGCCAGTGATGCAGGAAAGAAAGCGGGGGAGTTTTATACGCCTGCGCAAGTTTCAAAACTTTTAGCCAAACTACTCAATCCTCAGCCTGGGGACCGCATTATTGACCCGACATGCGGTTCTGGCTCATTGTTGATTAAACTTGCTAAAGAGGTAGGGAATAAAAATTATTCACTTTATGGTCAGGAAATCAATGGAAGTACTTGGGCTCTTGCGCGTATGAACATGTTTTTGCATGAGATAGATGACGCTACTATTGAATGGGGTGATACTTTAAACAATCCTAAACTACTTGAAGAAGATAGCTTGCTTAAAGGAAATATAGTAGGAGCAAATCCTCCATTTTCATTAGATAAGTGGGGAGCTGACAACGCTATTTCTGATCAGTTCAACAGATTCCATAGGGGAACTCCTCCAAAGAGCAAGGGAGATTATGCTTTTGTATCTCACATGATAGAGTCTACGTATCATGACACAGGTCGCGTTGGTGTTATTCTGCCACATGGGGTTCTTTTCAGAGGAAGTAGTGAAGGTAAAATAAGAAAGCAGTTAATTGAAGAAAACTTGTTAGAAGCTGTGATTGGATTGCCAGCTAATTTGTTTTACGGAACAGGTATTCCTGCAAGTATTCTCATTTTTAATAGAGCAAAAGGGAAAAATAAAGATATCCTCTTTGTTGATGCCAGTGAAGGATATGAATCCAGCACCAATCAAAATCGTCTTCGTGATAGTGATATAGACAAGATTGTCAATACGTACAAAGCATTTCAAAAAACCATTCCTTTAACGTCTAAGGAAGGTAAGGTATTAGAAGAAAAGTATGCTTATAGAGCATCTGTTCAAGAGGTTGCCGAAAACGAGTACAATCTAAATATTCCCCGCTATGTGGATACATTCGAAGAAGAAGAAGAAATCGACATCCCAGCAACTCAAAATAATATCAAAGAATTGAAGAAGGAGCTTGCAACGGTAGAACAACAAATCAATAATTACCTAGTAGAATTAGGGTTTAATGAATAAGACAATCGAAATAACATATAAAACCAAACATACAAAAGTCGGAGATATTCCAAAGGATTGGAGTTTGGATAAACTTAGAAAAAATGCAATTGTTCTCTTTAGTAATGTTGATAAACATATTAAGGAAAATGAAATACCAGTTTCATTATGCAACTATCAAGATGTTTATTATCATGATTATATAACTTCTAGCATTACATTTTCAGCAGGTTCAGCAAAAGAATCCGAGTTTTACAAATTCCAACTACACAAAGGAGACGTAATAATAACAAAAGACTCTGAGGACAGAAAGGATATTGCTGTGCCAGCTTATGTCATTGAAGAAATTCCCAATTTAATTTGTGGTTACCATCTTGCAATTCTGAGACCTAATGAAGCCCATTTAGATGGTGTTTTTTTATCTTTTCTGTTACAGTCCCATAACATTAATCATTATTTTCAAAAATTAGCAAATGGGGTTACACGATTTGGCTTAACAACTGACTCAATAAAAAATGCCTTAATTCCTATTCCTCCATTACTGGAACAAGAAAAAATAGCAGAGATACTTAGTACTTGGGATTTAGCCATATCCATTACCTATAATTTAATTAATGAACTTAAGTTTCGCAATAAAGGACTTGTCATAAAATTATTGACGGGAAAGAAGCGACTGAAAGGATTTTCTGGAGATTGGGAAGAGCTTCGTGCCGGCAAAATTTTCCAAAGTTATACCGATAAATCACATAATGGAAAATTGGAAGTTTTATCTGCCACTCAAGAACGTGGAGTTATACCAAGAAGCATGAACAACATTGATATAAAGTTTAATCGAGGGGCACTGGGAAATTATAAAAAAGTAGAAATTGGTGACTATGTAATAAGTCTACGTTCATTCCAAGGTGGAATTGAGTATTCGGAATATGAAGGCATTGTTAGTCCTGCCTATACGGTTTTAAAAGAAATCTTACCTATATCTAAGACTTTTTTTAAAGTCTACTTCAAGACAGATTCTTTCATAAGCAGGTTGAATACTATTATTTATGGTATCCGTGATGGCAAGCAAATAAATTATAAGGATTTCTCGACTTTAAGACTTCCGTATCCCCCAATTGAGGAGCAAACTGCAATCTCAAAAGTATTAGAACAACTTGACAAAGAAGTGAAATTATATCAGAGAAAATTAGAAACGCTTAAAGAGCAAAAGAAAGGCTTGATGCAAAAGCTATTGACGGGTGAGATCAGAGTTAAAATCAATAATGAATAATGGATAAGAAGAATTTTAAAATATTGTCCATAGACGGAGGAGGAATCAAAGGTCTCTATAGTGCTTCGGTACTTGCTCGTATTGAAGAGAAGACCGGCAAACAGATAAAAGACTACTTTGATATGATTTGTGGCACTTCAACAGGAGGATTAATTGCACTTGGACTTAGTGTTGGTATTCCTGCTCAACAATTAGCCGACCTGTACTACAAAAGAGGGAATGAAATATTCCCTGTCTCTAATGTAAGACAAGTAAGATTTATCCAGCGTAAATGGCAGTTTATCAAACAACTTATACTTAGAGGTAAGTTTTCTAACCATGCATTAAGACGCATTCTTGAGGAGGTTTTTGAAAATAAAACAATGGGGCAAGCTGAAACTCTATTATGTATCCCAAGTTTCAACCTAATCAAAGGCGAACCAAGAGTTTTCAAATTTCCTCATAAAGAAGGAAAATTTTTCATGGATAAGGACATTCCAATGGTAGATGTAGCATTGGCTACATCTGCTGCCCCCACATATCTACCCATTCATGAGTTAAATAATATTCTCTATACTGATGGTGGTATTTGGGCTAATAATCCTTCCTTATGTGGCCTTCTTGAGGCATTAGACCATTTTGTGGGTGACGGAAAAGCATTTGATAGCTTCAGCATACTTTCAGTAGCAAGCGTTGAACAACCGAGTGGCTGGGCATCTACTTCGAAAAAATCAAGATCTTTTAGACACTGGGGAAATAAACTCTTTCAAGCATCAATGGATGGTCAAGCCTTCTTTAATGATTTCTTTCTGAAAAAAGTCATTAAAAACATAAATCCGCCAGGTAAATATTATCGAATCCCTTCACCCAAACTCTCAAAAGAACACATCGGAATTATCGACATGGATAGAACCGATCAAAAAGCTTTAAAGACCCTCAAAGGAATGGGCGATCAAGATGGCTATCACTATGCCATCCAAGATGAAATCCTGGAATTTTTCAATGAAGAGAAACTTTATAAAACCCAATAAGATATGTCAAACTGCCACAACCTTTTTCAAACCTTTAATGGTAATCTGAATATTACTTCTACCAAGAAGTCTAAACTCATGACTTCTCGTGACACGTTAAGGGACAAGATTCGGAATCATTTTAAGGAAAATCATCCTGACTACAAACCAAAATTTCGAGGACAGGGCTCATATTCTATGGGTACTATGATTCGAACGAAGGAAGATACGTGTGATCTCGATAATGGTGTTTATTTCTTTCCTAAACCCAACGAAACAGCCACTACAATGCAGAATTGGATTTGGGATGCTGTCGAGGACGCAACCTCGGAAAAACCTCAACACAGATCAAAATGTATAAGAGTTATTTATAAAGGTGACTATCATATTGACCTTCCTGTTTACTACAAGGAGAGTGAAACTAATGATAGCGAAAATCCACATCTGGCAGTAAAAAATACAGGATGGTCTAAAAGTGATCCTAAAGAGTTTAAGGATTGGTTCAATAAAAAGAAAGATACAAAAGGTCAGCTTGTACGAACTGTTAGGTTCCTAAAAGCATGGTGTGATAATAGGGCTAAAAAAATGCCTAATGGACTTACTATGACTGTTCTCGCGAGCAACCATATCAAATACAATGATCGAGACGACATTGCGCTGAGAGACACACTCAAAGAAATTAGAAGCACATTAAAATCGTCTTGGACATGCATAATGCCCACTACGCCAAAAGACGATCTTCTTGAAAACTACACAGGAGACAAGGACTACTTTTTTGATGCGATTGATACGTTTATTAAGGATGCCGATAAAGCAATTGATGAAGAAACAAACCAATTGAAGGCAAGTAAGCTCTGGCAAAAACATTTGGGTTCATACTTTCCTGATGGAGAGGATAAAGATGTTGACAAACAAGCCAATTCATTGGCTGCCCTTGCAACTAACATACTAGATAGACGTGCCAAGACCGATAGAGATGGTAAAATTCAAGAATCACAAGGAGTTGATCACAAACCACATAGAAATTACGGAGGATAAATGGCTTTTCACAAAAAATATCGTCCAAATCTAATAGCCATTGTCAATGTCGAGAAAAAGCTTATTGAAAAGCATTATGATTTTCTAGACTGTAAGATTAACAATGGAATTCTTTACTGTTATGGGAATTATCAACCTACAGAGGAATCGATCACTTATTCATACAGAATAAAATATGACCCATTGAGTAAGCCGAAGGTTACGATGACTAGCCCTATAATTTCATACAATGACGATATACACATGTATGAAGATACAAGTTTATGTCTTTATTATCCTCAAGATATGAGTTGGGATTACTCTTCTCATCACTTGTATGACACCATTATTCCCTGGACTCATGAATGGTTCGTTTTTTATGAATTATATCAGTTTACTGGTAAATGGTTACACCCAGAAGTTCAACATAAAAAAGGGAAAAAGAAATGAATCCTTTGTTAATACGACTTATAGCTCTTGGAATAACCTATGTGGTTGGTAAGAAAGTTTTCCAAGCAAATGAAAAATTCGAAATTTCGGATGATTCTAATTGTGATGACCAATTTAAAAGGTTTAATAAAATTATAACCATCCATCCAGATAAAGTAGCTAATCTTAGAAGTGCTCATAATACTATTCGTTCTAAGGTAAGTAGCTATTTCGAAGAGCGTACAAATTTACCTATTCCCAATTTCTATATACAAGGTTCTTACAAAATGGGGACTATCATCGAAAATAAAAGTACAATTTGTGATGTCGATCTCGGTGTATTTTTTCCCCAACACCCAAACATGAATGTTGAATCCATTCAAAACCACATAAAAAAGGCTCTCATAGGGCACACCAGCAAAGGAGTGACTATTAAAACGAATTGTGTACGATTAAACTACGTTCGAGACTTTCACATTGATCTTCCTATCTACTACATAGATGCCTATTCAAATAAAACATACTTTGGATCAAGAGGATATGAATGGGAACATTCCGAGCCGAAAGCTTTTATTGAATGGTTTAAAAAAGAGACCAGTAATAAGCCACAGCTAATTCGAATCATTCGCTACTTGAAAGCATGGTCTGACCACACGAAAGCTAAAACGAGGAAAAAGTTTCCAAGTGGTCTTGCATTGACTCTTTGGGCTATACAGTGCTATGAAAAAAATGGTCGTGATGATGTAGCATTTTTTAATACGTCATCAGCGATTATGGAGTATTTACATAACAAGAAGACATGGAATGCAATTATGCCTGTTCCCCCAGGTGATGATGTAATGCATCGCCTTACTTCTTCTCAAAAGGAAGCATTTTATGAGGAAATAGGTGAAATGGTTTCATTGGCCGCATATGCTGTTAGTGCTCCTAATAAATTAAAAGCCACAACAAAGTGGCGAAAAATATTTGGTAATCGATTTTAAAGCTTTAAAATAATGGCAGTACCATCATTTAAAGAAGACCATATATCACAGCTTCCCGCACTGAAGATGCTTATGAATATGGGCTGGAAATACATTTCTCCTGAGCAGGCTTTAGAAGCTCGTGGTGGCAGAACCTCCAATGTTCTATTGGAAACTATTTTGAAGAACCAACTTCAATTTATAAACACTATAGAATACAAAGGAAAGGAGTTCCCTTTTTCAGATGCAAATATAAATAATGCAATTCTTGCTATACGTGACCTACCTATTCAGGACGGTTTTATTGCTGCCAATAAAGCATTTTATGAATTAATCACATTAGGCAGAAGCTTTGAGCAATCTATTTTAGGTGACAAAAAAAGTTTCTCATTTCATTATATAGATTGGAAACATCCTGAAAACAACACTTATCACGTATCAGAAGAGTTTAGTGTGCTCAGAAGTGGTAGCAGTGAACATTACCGCCTTGATATTGTATTGTTTATCAATGGTATTCCAGTTGTGGTTATTGAGTGTAAGAGTCCACAGATCAAAGACCCAATAGACAAATCAATTGAGCAACATCTAAGGAATCAGCAGGAAGATGGAATACGTGCATTATATCAATACTCCAACTTGGCTATGGGACTGGCCACCCATGAAGCCAAATACGCCACAACTGCCACTCAGAAGGAGTTTTGGAGTTTTTGGAAAGAACTCTTTAAAACAAAAGCGGAAGAAACTGCCTGGCTCGATAAGCTCCAAGCTTTAAAAAATAAGCCACTACCTAACAACGAAAGAACAACGCTTTTTCAAGAACGGTATAAAAACGTCTGGACTTTCTTCCAGGACCTCGAAAAGGAAGAACAGGCGGTAACAGAACAAGACAAGCTACTATTTAGCATTTGTAAGCCAGAGAGACTTTTAGACCTATTCTTCAACTTCACTCTCTATGATGATGGCATCAAGAAAGTCACTAGGTATCAGCAATACTTTGCTGTTCACAATACCTTGGATAAGGTCGTAAAAACAGATAGCGAAGGATTAAGAAAAGGCGGTGTAATCTGGCACACTCAGGGAAGTGGCAAATCCCTCACTATGGTCATGTTGGCTCAACTGATTGCTACTCATCCTCAAATCAAGAATCCTAAAATCATCTTAGTTACTGACCGTATTGATTTGGACGATCAAATCACAGAGACGTTTAAAAAATGTCAAATACCAGTAGAGAATGCTCAAACAGGCAAGCACTTGGTAGAGCTTCTTTCCGGCACAGGTGATACAGTTATCACTACTTTGATTCATAAATTTGAAGCGGCTGTTAATCAGGCCAAAGAAGGATTTGATTCACCCGACATTTTTGTTTTGGTAGATGAAGGACATAGAAGTCAATATGGTACATTCAATATCAAAATGCAAAAGGTATTTCCTAAAGGTTGTTTTATAGCCTTTACAGGAACCCCTTTAATGAAGAAAGAGAAAAGTACTGCAAATCGCTTTGGAGGTTTGATAGATGTTTACTCTATTACCGATGCAGTTGAAGATGGAGCAGTAGTCCCCCTACTTTATGAAGGTCGCCATAACTTAATTGAAGTGAATGAAAAGCCTTTGGATAATTATTTTGATCGAATATCCGAACCTCTAACACCTTATGGTAAAGCTGCTCTCAAGAGAAAGTTTAGTTCCACCAATCAGCTTAATAAAGCAGAAGAGATTATCTACGCCCGGGCTTGGGATATTTCAGATCACTACGAGCAAAACGTTCAAGACATACTTTTTGGAAGTTTAAAAGCTAAAGGTCAGTTAGTAGCTCCAAATAAGACGACGGCTATACGATACCGTGAGTTTATCAGGCAAATAGGCAAAATAACCTGTGAAGTCCTCATTTCCCCTCCTGATGTTCGAGAGAATTACGAAGATGCCTTTGAAGAAAGTGACGACTTAATATTAAAGTTTTGGAAGGCCATGATGGATAAATATGGTAGTCCTGAGAATTATGAAAAGTCATTAATTAACTCATTCAAAAAGCAAGACCACCCTGAAATAATTATTGTCGTTGACAAACTACTTACTGGCTTTGACGCTCCCAACAACTACGTATTGTACCTCACTCGTCAGCTCAAAGAACACACGCTACTACAAGCCATTGCGAGAGTAAACCGTTTAGCTCCAGGCAAGGAACATGGTTTAATTATAGATTACTATGGCAATCTGGAGAATCTTGACAGTGCATTAGAAACCTACTCAGGTACAAACAACTATGATGCGGCTGACTTGGAAGGTACATTGACCAACATCAGTGAAGAAATCAAGAAGTTACCACAGGCTCATTCAGAAGTGTGGGACATCTTCAAAGAAGTCAAAAACAAGTATGATGAACCTGCTTACGAAGAACTATTGCAGGATGAATCTATTCGACACATTTTTTATGAAAAAGTATCGGCTTTTTCTCGCTTGTTAAAGCTAGCCCTATCGAGTTTTGAGTTTATAAGTAAAACTCCTGAGCAGCAAATAAATAAGTACAAACAGGATGCTAAATTTTTCCTTGGATTAAGAATTGCGGTCAAACGAAGATACTTTGACGATCTGGAATATAAAGAATACGAGCCACAAGTTCAGAAACTCATTGACAAGCATATTACTACAGAAGGTGAAATTCTTCGCATTACTGAAATGGTCAATATTTTCGATAAAGAAGAAAGGGATCGTGAAGTTGAGAAGATAACCAGTAAGGCAGCCAAAGCCGATCATATTGCTAGCAGGACTATAAAAGCTATCAATGTGAAAATAAATGAAGACCCAGTTTACTATAAAAAACTTTCAAGACTTATTAGAGATACTATTGAAGACTATCACCAGCATCGTATTTCAGAAGCTGACTATTTAAATAAAGCGAGAGAATACGAAGATCAATTTCATAATGGTAGACAGGACAATGTGCCGGAGAACCTTACTGGAAATGATACCGGTATTGCCATTTATAATTTAGTGAATGAAATTTTTAAAGGAAACTTAAAGCGTTCGGAAGGCTCACAAAACATTGCTGCATTGATGGCTGAAGGTATTGACGAAGTTATTAAGTCTATTGTATTTGAAAACGGGAAGCCAATAATTGATTGGGTAAATAAATCAGATATTGAAGGAAGGATAAAAATTGATATTGATGATTATTTATTCGATTTAAAGATACAGCAAGGTATAGAATTGCCCTTTGACCTAATAGATGAATTGGTTGAAGAAGGAATTAAAGTCGCTAAATTGAAATATGTCTGAAACGCTTAACATACAATCTATAGAATTTGGTTCGAGAAAAATCACCTTTGAACTTTCTTATAAGGATCGTAAAACCCTTGGCATTCGGGTATATCCTGATTGTAAAGTAAAGGTGATTGCTCCGTATAATACCACAGAGGAGAAACTGGAAGCTAAACTTCGGGAAAAAGCACCTTGGATCATTAAACAGCAGCTTGAATTTTTATCCTATCATCCATTAACACCACCAAGAAAATATATTAATGGAGAAACTCATCTTTATTTAGGTAGGCAATATAAACTTAGAATAGAGAAGTCGGAAACTAATGAAGTAAAGTTATTTAGAGGAAGATTATTAGTTTTGAAAAAGGATAGTACATCCGCTAAAAGTCTATTGTTTGAGTGGTATAGAGAAAAAGCTTTCGTTCATTTTGCGGAAACATTGAAAAAAACAATTCCGCTTTTTAAACGATTTGATATTGATGAACCTGAGCTCCAAATTAGACTAATGGCCACTCGCTGGGGAAGTTGTACCTCTAAAGGCAAAGTGATTTTAAACCCTGAATTGATAAAGGCTCCTAAAGGAAGTATTGAGTATGTTATTACTCATGAATTATGCCATTTGGTTCATCATAATCATACCCGAGCATTTTATGCTTTACAAGAAGCAATCATGCCAGACTGGAAAAAATGGAAAGAAAGACTTGAAACGTCTTTAATATGAAATTAAAATAAATGAGATGATAAGATTTTTACATACGGCCGATTGGCACATTGGACAGCTCTTTCATGAATATGACCGGGGATATGAGCATAGGCAATTCTTGGATTGGCTGTTGGAGACTTTGATAGCAGAACAGGTAGGTGTTTTATTAATCAGTGGAGATGTATTTGACTTATCCAATCCTTCAGCAGCATCTATAAAGATGTTTTACTCATTTTTAAATCAAGCGGTAAAAAGAAATCCTGATTTACAGATCATTATTACTGCTGGTAATCACGATTCGGCATCTCGATTAGAATCTCCCAAACCGCTTCTGGAATCTTCTAATATCCACATTGTCGGCTTGATAGAAAAAGACGAAAATGGGATAATTGATTATAGCAAAATCACTATACCTATAAAAGATAAGGATGGTAATATACAGGTATGGTGTATTGCCGTCCCATTTTTACGAATGGGGGATTATCCTTCAATACTGGATTGTGCCAACCCTTATGCAGAAGGCATTACTTCTTTTTATAAAGAAGCTTATGAATATGTTGCTTCTAAAAAAGAATCAGGACAAGCTATCATAGCAATGGGGCACTTGCATGCACAACAGGCTGAGGTGAGTGATATAGATAAAATGGAAAGATTGATCATGGGAGGCGTGGAGTGTATTTCAGCAGCTGCATTTGATGATACTATTCGATATGTGGCATTAGGGCATATTCACAAAGCACAACGAATTGGAGGAAAAGAGCATATTCGTTATAGTGGAAGCCCCTTACCAATGTCCTTTTCCGAAACAAATTACAAACATCAGGTCGTTGTATTTGACATAGAAAATGACCATTTAGAAGAGCTGCGAACCATCGAAATACCAGTTGCTGTCCCGCTCAAAAGAATTCCGGCTGTACATAGCACACTTGCAGAAGTCCTTAGTTCATTACAACAGTTAGAAGTTTTTGAAGGGGATATCCATACGGCACCTTATCTGGAAGTCCGTGTATTATTGGAAGGACCGGAACCCGGACTTAGACACAAAGTAGAAGAGGTACTTGTCGGTAAAAATTTTAGACTGTCAAAAATTGATGTACGCTATAGTACTTCTACAATGAAATCAGAGGAAAATGCTATTGTAAACCCCGAACAGCTTAACGAACTACAACCGTTGGAAGTGTTACATAAAGTTTACCAGAGTAAATACAATAATCCCATTCCCGAAGACCTTCAAAAGCTTTTTCAGGAGGTTGCACAGGAAGTAAATGAATCGGAGGTTTAAGTATGAAGATACAGTCTATACGCATTCAAAATTTAGCATCTCTGGATGGAAATACAGAGATTAATTTTAGTGAAGAACCACTTTATTCCGCAGGGATTTTCGCCATAACAGGTCCTACAGGTGCCGGAAAATCCACGGTGTTGGATGCTTTATGTCTTGCGCTCTATGCCAGAACACCACGATATAGATTGGCTGAGAATGGAATTGATATTCTTGATGTACAAGGAAGTACGATTAAACAAGACGATGTACGTGGAATTTTAAGAGATGGAACATCAAATGGTTATGCAGAAGTTGATTTTATTGGTATTGACGACCAGTACTATAGAGCAAGATGGAGTGTAAGAAGAGCTCGCAATAAAGCTGAAGGCAATTTACAGGCCTACGAAATGTCTTTGAAAAATCTCACATCTAATCAGGATATACCGGGTAGAAAAACGGAGTTATTGACAGAAATAGAGCGTTTAATCGGATTGAATTTTGAACAATTTACCCGTTCTGTTTTATTGGCACAAGGGGATTTTACGGCTTTCCTGAAAGCAGGTAAAGATGAAAAGTCATCCTTATTAGAAAAATTGACGGGGACGCATATTTACTCTGAAATTTCTAAAAAAATATTTGAACACCACCGAGAAGAACAACAACAACTAAGAGAGCTAAACCTACAAAGAGAAGGAATAGCCACACTTACTACCGAAGAATTGCATGTACTGCAAGAGCAGAAGAAGGAGTTAAAATCCTCTATCGAAACTGACGAAAAGCAAATAACTGATTTGAATAAAGAGTTGGACTGGCATGAACAACTTAAAAAATTACAGGAAAGCGTTGAGTCCGCCAACGAACTACATAATCAGGCAATCATAGCAAAAACAGAGGCAAAGCCCCGTGAGTATCAATTTCAACAGATTACCCGTGTCCAGCCTGCAAGGTCTATTATTACCGGACTACAAAATGTACAGGAACAGATTACTTCTAGATCAAAAGAGGCAGAAGGACTCTCTACTACGATAAATGGTTTAAAAGAACAAAAAAAATCATCCGATGCTGCCTTCCAGCAAGTAACCGAAACATTAAACAAGAGGATACAGGAAGAACAGCAGGCACAGCCTTTGCTAAATATGGCTAAAGCATTGGACGTACAGCTTGGTGAAAAGGCAGAACAGATAAAGCAGGCTACAGAAGATGTGACCAGTGTTTGTAAAAAAGAAGCACAACAAAAAGATCAATATTCGGATACTAAAAAAGAATTGGAAGTTATTGAAGAGGGAATCGTTAAACTGAATCAATGGAAAGATGATCATAAAAACTACCAGTCCATTGCGGAACAGGAGCATCTGATATTATCCAAATTGAACGATTCAGAAAGTATTTTAAAAAGCCTTCAAGATTATAATACCCGTCTTCATACCACAAAAGAAAATATTGCAAAGAAGCGACAAGAGAAACAGGCTTTATTGGAGCAACAACATATTATTCAAAATTCACTGAAACAAAAACAAGGGGAATACGAATCTTTAAATTCTGCATTGTCGGACATTTCTATCCAAGATATTGAAAAGGAAAAAATTTCCTTAGATACTTCCATCGAAGATCTTATTGCTGCAACAGCCCATTGGAAATTACTGTTCCAGGCCATCCTTGAAAAGAACAAATTACAGCAATCACTTAAAGAAAACAGAGAAGCACTGGAACAAAGTAGCGTTCAGTTGGCAGAGACCCAAAAGCTTCTGGAAATTACAACCTCAGAAAAGGCCACTTCTTTAAAAATCCTTGAAAAAGCAAAATTGGCGGCGGCAGAAAGTGTGGATCAGCTTCGAAATCAATTGGAATCCAATGAGCCTTGTCCGGTTTGCGGTAGCACTGAACATCCGTATGCAACACATCATCCGGGACTTGACAAAGTCCTTTTAGAACTGGAAACCGAGCATACAAAAATAGAAGCTAACTATACACAGCAATTTACTTTATATACCGCACTGAACCAAAATTGCCAAGAATTAACAAAGAAAATTGGAGAGCAGGAAGATCAAACCTTACAGAACAATACATCCCTAAATGAACTTCAAACCATATGGTTAGAATTTCAGATAGCTACGAAATGTAATGAATATCCTTTTGAGGAAAGAACTGCCTGGCTACAACAACAATTGCAACAACAAAAAATAAGACAACTGCAATTACAAGAACACATACAGGCTTATAAGAGGCAAAAAGAACAATTGGAAGCTCATAAGGCACAGCTTACAAGCTTGGAAAAAGAATTAAACAATAATGAAAATCAAGTCAAGGATACGGAAAGACTTCTTAAATCTTTAGAAGAGCAGCAAAAAAATGATTCTATAGAACAGCAAAATCTAGATAAAAAACTGGAAGAGATAAGACAGGCCTTGGCTGTCTATTTCTCATCGGAACAGTGGTTTGAAAACTGGCAGGCCAATCCAGGCGATTTTGTGGCCGGCATCAAGAAATTTGCCGGTGAATGGAAGACCAATACAACCCGCCTTGAAGAATATGCTCATACACAAACTATACTGACAGAAAAAAGGAACGGGTTAGAAGAGCAACTAATAAATATCCATAAAGAAGTACAAGCAAATGAACAAAAGCTTTCTAAGATACAAATCCAAAACAAAGAATTATCCGATAAGAGAATGGCTCTTTTTGCAGGGGCTCCTGTAGCGGAAACGGAAACAAGGCTAAAAGAGGCAATTGATTTTGCAAAACAGACCTTAGAGAACCAAAGAACAACGGCAGAAAAAATACAAGGAGATCTAACTCGGAATAGTGCACAACACGAACAACTTGAAAAGGATATAAGCAATTTGTTCAAACAGGAAGCAGGCCAGAAAGGACAACTTACTAATTGGGTTACAAATTATAATCAACAGTATGAAACAGAACTTACCCTTGACGAATTAGCTGCACTTTTAACTTTTAGCCAGGACTGGATAGAAACGGAAAGAAACAGTTTACGTGCTATTGACGATAAGGTAATGCAGATTAAATCCATTTTAGAGGAACGGACGAAAACATTGGCAACGCATTCTGGACAACGACCTTCGGAGCGAACATTGGAAGAATTAGTCACATTGAGAAACGAAACGCAGGAATTGCTTAAACAGCATACACAACGAGCCCATGAGATTGATTTTAAGATAAAAGAAGACACACTAAACAAACAGCGTATAGGCACCTTGTTACAGAATATTGAAAGGCAGGCGGCTATAGTGGAAAATTGGGCAAAGCTGAATGAAATAATTGGTTCGGCAGATGGAAAAAAATTCCGTCAGATTGCCCAGGAATATACCCTTGATGTGTTGTTAAGTTATGCCAATGTTCATTTGGAAGTATTGAGTAAACGTTATGTTTTGCAACGAATTCCGAATTCGCTGGGATTACAGGTCATTGACCAAGATATGGGGGATGAAGTACGCACGGTATATTCGCTATCCGGAGGAGAGTCATTTTTGGTATCAATGGCATTGGCTTTAGGTTTGGCATCTCTGTCTTCCAGTCGCATGAAAGTAGAATCTTTATTTATTGACGAAGGTTTCGGCTCGCTTGATCCGGCAACCCTCAATATAGCAATGGATGCACTTGAACGATTACACAATCAAGGCAGAAAAGTAGGGGTGATTTCCCATGTACAGGAAATGACTGAGCGGATACCGGTTCAAATCAAGGTAAGTAAACAACAAAGTGGCAAAAGCACGGTGGAGGTAATAAGTGCTTAATATTAAAAATTATAAACAACTAATAAAAATGGCCAACCAACCTTTACCACATACTGCAATACCAACTTGGAGCGGATTCATTTATCAGGGTAGAGTCGCACTCTATCATATATTAAAGCAACTTAATTCCAAAACCGAAAATGAAATAAATGAGTTGGTGCTCCAAATAGATTCCATAGAAGATTTCAGCATACTAAAGTTAATTGCTACTGGTGGGTATACTCCTATTTCTATGCATCAGGTTAAGGCCGTCAAAAGTTCGTTATACTCTACTTATAAAGAAGATTTTGAGAAATTGGAAGGGAAATGGACAGCTATTGGACTACAAACTGTTGAAGCATTTTTTCATTTGGCAACTCAAAATGAAAAAACAAAAGCACAGATAGAGGCTTTACATCCAAATCTGAAAATTTATATTTATGAAAATAGTGTCGAAGCATGTTCTTTAACTGAAATCGATGTCAAAATTAAGGAACAAATTGTGTTAGTTCTACAAAAATATAATATAGCTGGGCATACTAACCTTACTACTGTTCAATTATTAAGTGAAATACTGGAAAAGATTGTGAGTGATAAAGTAATTTATATTCACTCCTTAAATCATGCAGGTGAGGCAATACGGCAAGCTGCATTTGATAATCCTATCCCATTGAGGTCTTTCTTAGATGCAATAAAAACTGATGTTACTTCACTTATTCAAGATGAAAATTACTTCGAGACGGTAATTAAAGGTAACCTAAATCGCTATTACGACGAATTCTGTATTAATTGTGATGAAGATCAATTGACAGGTGATGTTAAGGTTAAGATGGACAAATACTTAGTGTCGTTTAATTCTCACCGTTCACATGATTTTAGGACTTTCTTGCAGAGTATCAGGCCACATAAGGAAATAAATTATCGTAATCTACAGGAGTATACAGATCTAAGTATGACTGAAGACGAAATCAAAGACGCTTTCTTTACTATTCTATTGGCAATAAAAGAATCAAATAAAGATGTTGGAATTGGTTGGTTGAGTCCTGAATTGAAACACTACTATCCAACTTCTTTGACTTACTCTAATACTGATAGAGGTCGAAAGAACGCATCCGAAAGAATACTAAAAACAGCATTTAATATGATGGTGGATGTTCCCTTTAATTCGGATTATCTTATCACGAGCGAATGCAATGTCGATGATTTAGAAGCCTGTGCAAATAATGTAAGTCACTTAAATACCGGTGATTTAGCGGTAGATGATGGCGAAAAACGAAATAAAATAACCCAATGGAAAAAGGTTAGTCTAATTGATCTCGAAACAGCAAAAAATAAATTAAATGATTAATCTAATTAGCAGAATATTCGAAGAGGCTGGGCTTGAAGAAAAAGCAAATGCAGACTTTAAAATCTTTGCACTAAAAGAGCAGCAAAATTACTGGTTGATTGTTCATTATGATGATATTGATAAAGTAATAAGTGAACAAATAGAGCTTTTTGTAAAAGCAAAAGAAATTATACAAGATCCGGCATTTGATAAAAACGCTAATCTGCTCGTCTTAAACAGGGTTGAGGCAATTTCTGATATTAAATCAGAAAGCCTATTACAAATTGAAGAAAATCCTTATCACTTTAAAAAGAGTGTTCTTTATTATACAGAAGAGGAACTCAAAAATTTAGGTGACGCAATTGGAGATTCACCTGAACACAACACCATTGAATCATTGCTTTTGACAGAAAAAATATTTGAACAACACAAATTGCATTTTGATGCTAATGCTTTTGAATCATTGTTGTATCGCATGGCTATCAAAATACCATTCATTAAAATTAAAATCACACAGACTAATAATCTCAAATCATTAGAGGAGATCAATAAAAAGTCTGTCAAGAACAATGAGTTTAATGATTTGTTAGAGCAAAAATTTTTTTCGCTGAGTGACGAAAACTTCAGTGATATGGCAGAGGACGCTATTTTTAAAATATTCAAAACAGTATTACCGGATGAAAATCAACAAAATCAGAATCCAGAACTTTAAAGTATTTAAAGATACAACTTTAGACTTCAATTCTTCAGACATAATTGTATTTGACGGTCCAAATGGATTTGGAAAAACAACCATTTACGATGCAATAGAATTAGTTTTTACTGGTAAAATAAGAAGGTATAATGATTTAAAATCAAAATTAATTGATGGAAGACAAACCTTTTCAGAAAATCCATTTCTGCATTCAAATACACAGTATGAAGATATCGTAATCACGATAGAGTTTGAAAAAGAAGACCGAATTTATGTGTTGGAGAGACTTGCACATGCTGACTCTATAAGCTCTTATATAGATTTTTCAATATATAAACTTTTTACAAAAGAGAACTTTTCCTCAGAAGAAAAAAGCCCTGTTAGTAATGAGGAACTATTCTTAACAGGGATACTTGGTAAAAGCTATGATTCAAATTTTCAGTTTTTGAATTATGTGGAACAGGAGGAGTGTCTTTTTCTGCTAAAACATTCCGATAAAACTAGGAAAAGTCATATTGGTCATTTATTTGACCTGAAAGAATTTGAAGAAAAAATCAAGAGAATTGAAAATTTAAAAAAGAGAATCGATACTATTTTTAATAATAGCCTCAGCGAAGCAAAAAGTCTAACTGAAGAGATAGATAGGTTGAAAGAAAATCTAGCTGAAAAGCAAGAACCGTCCACTTACATTAGACTTTTTGAAAAAAAAGAGTTGAGTTGGGATAAAGAAGACGTGGACATAAATTCATTTAACTATTTAGATATAGTTGGTAATGATGGTGTTCTAGAACGTTTAAAAATATTTATTGAGCGAAAAAGCTTATTTAATCAATATAGAATAAACAGAGCGATAGATTATCTATTGGAAAATGAAGATTTAACTCAGAATTTCTTCAAATTTTATAATTTTTTGCCAAGAAAGGACGAATTACGTGATTTGCGTACAAGAGTATCCCAACTACAAAACTTGATTAACCAACTAGAATCTCTAAACAATAATACGCTTGAGCAGACAATAAATTTAGAAGCTTATAAATTTATCCCAAGCGAGCTCAAAGTTGCCTTTGCTGTCACAAAACAAGAACTATTGTCTGGCTTCCAGGAACTTTCGGGACTTGATAAAATATACTCAGATATTTCCAGATCAAGAAATGAATTAATAGGTGAAATCACAGTTTTAAGAGATGCAGGAACTTCAATTAGCGAATGTATATTATGTGGTTACGATTGGGGTAACATAGAGGAACTTTTTCTTCAAATCGAAAATAAATCCGAACAAATCAGAGTAATTAACTCTGAAAAAAGTAATCGCCTTCAGGAATCGTTTTTGTCCTTCAAATCAGGAACCGTTCAAAGTTTGATTGAAATTATAAAGGAAAATTTATCCAAGCTTAATTATAATGAAGAATACGTTACGAGATTGCTCACAACAGAAATAAACCACTTTAAAGATGTAATAAAATCTCTTGAATTCCTTAAGGTTGATTATTCACAATATCTAGGTAAGGAACAACAGCTTGATGTTTCAGCAATCTTCGATAGATTTAAAAAAGCGATCACTCCTTTAAAAGATGATTCCGAAATGGATCTGATTGAGAATTATTTTTCGAATTATTTCCACGAGTACTTTGAGAATGAATTCAAGCAAATTGATGCTTTCCCAATTGAAAATATAGAAATTAAGAAAAGATACCTATCTCACAAATGGTTTTTAAATCAAAACCAACTTTTACAAGACAAATCAACAAAACTGCTTGACGTGACTAAAAGCAGGGATGACGCTAAAGAAATTATTCAAAAATTAAAAGAGTTAAAAAACACTTACAATACTTCTTTAAAATCATACCAGAAAAAAATTATTAAGGATATTGAAATAGTTTTCCATGTATTTTCTGGAAGAATTATGCAATCCTTTCAAGGGGGAATTGGACTATTTATTTTTTCAGAGAAAGATGGTTTGAGATTTCAAACGGACTCAAATAAAACATACGATGCTGTCTTTACCATGAGTTCTGGCCAGCTGTCTGCCCTCATTATTTCTTTTACATTGTCACTTCACAAGAAGTATTCGCAAAATAAAATAGTGTTGATTGATGACCCTGTTCAAACGATGGATGAGTTGAATATATATGGATTTATCGACCTTCTTAGAAACGAATTTAGGGACAATCAGATTATCATGTCGACTCATGAAGATATGATGTCTGCTTTCATGAGGTATAAATTCAAAAACTATAATCTCAAGGAAAAACGGGTAAATCTCAAAGAGATATCATAAAGTTATCGACTGTCATTGAACCAAAATTGGATATGTTTAAAAATGATTAAATACGATTTACATCTTTTAGGCTGGTATGAATTTCAAAAGTTATGCTTGACAATTGTACAAGAAATTATGGGTCAGACTGTTATGTCTTTCCTAGATAGCAATGATGCCGGGAAAGATGGTGCTTTTTCAGGTACTTGGAAGCAAAAGGACGGCGAAGATTTGACGGGAGTTTTTGTTATACAATGTAAGTTCACAAATAAATCAGATAAAAACTTAAGATTAAGTGAACTCGATGATGAGTTTTCTAAAATTGAAAGATTGGTCTTAGAAAAACGGTGTGACTGCTATGTCTTGATGACAAACGCAGGTATTACCGGACGATTTGAAACAACGTTCAGTAGAAAACTCTCAGCTCTGGGAGTTAAGACGTGGAGAGTGTTTGGAAGCAATTGGATATATTCCCAGATTCATGAAAGTAACCGGTTGAGGACGCTTGTTCCTCGTTTATACGGACTTGGTGATCTCAGTCAGATCTTGGACGAGCGTGCCTATTCACAAGCAAGACAATTATTGCTTTCTATGAGAGATGACCTTTCCAAAATTGTTATTACTAGGGCCTATTATAAAGCTGCAAAAGCCTTAAGCGATCATGGCTTTGTCCTTATTATCGGAGAGCCAGCTGCGGGAAAAACAACGATTGCATCGCTTTTAGCAATGGCCGCTGTCGATCAATGGAAATTGTTTACGCTTAAACTGGATACTCCAGAACTGGTGATTAAACATTGGAATTCTGATGCACCTACTCAGTTCTTCTGGATTGATGATGCATTTGGTGTTACACAATATGAATCTGATTTAGTGAATAATTGGAATCACATATTACCTCAGGTTAAGGCCATGCTGAAGCAAGGAATTAAAATAGTAATGACGTCCCGTGACTATATTTACAGACGGGCAAGGAATGATCTGAAAGAAGGTGCATTCCCATTATTTAACGAAAGCCAAGTGGTCATTGACCTTCATCAATTAACAACACCTGAAAAGAATCAAATCCTTTACAATCATTTAAAGCTTGGACGCCAAAACAGACAATTTCTTACCAAGATAAAGCCATTTCTAAACGATGTAACCAATAATAGTCGATTTATACCGGAAACCGCCCGGCGTATAGCAGATCCTGCTTTTACAAAACAAGTTTACATCTCTGAATATTCACTAATGCAATTTGTTGAAAGACAAGAAAGCTTTTTAGAGGATGTTATTCGTGGACTTGACAACGATTGCAAAGCGGCACTTGCTCTTATATATATGAACAATGGTCACATAGTAAGCCCGTTAGAATTGGCGCAAAACGAGTACGACGCTATTCATAAACTGGGGAGTGATATAGGACGTTGTATTCAAGCATTAGAATCAATGAAAGATAGTTTGGTCCAATTTACTTTCGTTGACGATGAATCAATTTGGCGTTTTAAACACCCAACCATTGGTGATGCTTATGCAAAAATTATATCTGAAAATGCTGAGCAATTAGAAATATACTTACACGGTACAGATATTGAAAAAGTGATGGAACAGGTAACCTGTGGTAATGTTGGACTTGAAAAAGCTATCATTGTTCCTAAAGCCATGTATAGTATTATATTAGAACGGATACTTTCATTCAAGGAGTCAGAGGCATATAAAATGGGTTACCTATCACGATGGGGAGCCAAAAGGAAAATTTCCACCTTTCTTTCCCGTCGCTCTTCAAAAGATTTTCTGAAACTCTACATTTTAAAAAATCCTAAAATATTCAAGCAGATAATTAAACCTTCTATGTCTTTTCATTATTCGGAAGAGATTGATCTGACCATAAAGCTGAATGCACTACAATTACTGCCAGAAAATTACAGGAAGGAATTTACTGACTATATCGCTCATTTTACAATTTCAGGAGATGATCTTTACTTATTACAAAATGAAGATTTGCAAAAAGTATTCACTACAAACGAATTAGAAGATCTGAAACAAAAAATAAAAACTGACCTAGTGCCGAATCTTGCAGGAGTAAGAGTGAAAAGAGAGAATGAATATAGAGAATACAATGATGACACATCAGAAGAACATATGGAGGATTTTTTCGACAAAATGAATATTCTTCAAGAAGAATTTCAGGAAGAAGGAAATATTATTGAGGTAATTGAGAACGAAGTATCAAAAGCTAAAAACTGGGTGGATGAACATCTTTTTAACAAGAATGAGAAACCGGATAGAATATTAGATTTAAAAGATGATAAAACAACTATCATGACTTCAAGAAGCATCTTCGATGATATTGACCTATAATCAGTAATATGAGCTTGTTAACTCTTAAATTTTAAGTATTCTTCTTAAAGAAAAAGACAGTGAAGACACCTAACCTCTTTGATTTCAATTATCAACTTGACCTTCCTGGTCAGGAAGATTTTCCATTGAATCTAAGAGAACAAGGTCGTAGAGTTAGAGATGTTTTATTAAAGGATATACAAAATTCTGAAAGCTATATAATCCTTACTGGGTTTACATCTCTTTCTAATTTAATCTCAATATTTGGAGCCACTGATTATCCCAAATTACAAAAGCTCCGTATCGTTATAGGATTTGATCCTGATGAGCGGGTAAGCAAGCGGCTTCCGCATTATTCCCTTCCAACAGAAATAAAAAACTACTGGGTAAAACAAAATGTAAGTTTAACGTTATGTGGATCCGTTTTAAATATTATTGAAAAAATTAACGATGGAACCTTTGAGTTTAAGGCAAAAGATAGGCTGCACGCAAAAATATATGTCGGAGACCAAACGGCTATACTGGGTTCCTCTAACTTTAGCAAATCTGGAACTATTTCACAAACAGAAGCTAACATACGAGTTGAAAGTCCATCTTCGGAAAAAGAAAAAGAGCAGTATCTAGATATAAAGCGAATAGCAGAATACTATTATCAGTTAGCTGAAGATTATAATAACCATTTAATTGAATTATTTAGTAAACTATTTAAAGATGCCACATGGGAGGAAGCTTTGGCAAGAGCCATAGCTGAAATATTGGAAAGCAAATGGATGAAGGATTACCCTGTGCTATATCAGGCACTGATTACTCACAACCTTTGGCCTTCTCAAAAAATGGGAATAGCACGTGCTATGAAGATTATTCAGGATCAAGGCCGAGTTTTAGTGGCTGACCCCACAGGAAGCGGTAAAACAAAATTTGCAACGGCATTAGCATACACTCTTTTTCATTGGTTATGGGAAAATGGGAGAAAAGATCGATCTAATGCGGTAATAATATGTCCCAAACCAGTTATAGAAAATTGGGAAAGGGAGCAGGAACATTTTGCGCTTTATAATAAAATTGAATCTATGGGGAGGTTGAGCCTTGGCTTGGACAAAAATCAGCGTATTCTGCAAAAAGCTATTCAAAGCTCTGATATATTGGTCATCGATGAAGCACACAATTATCTTCATCCTAATTCTAAGAGAAGTAAGGCTATAGTACCAAAAGGTTCCAGTCATGTGATTTTATCAACGGCCACTCCCATCAATAAAAAAATAGATGATTTATTGCGACTAATAGAGCTATTGGACATCGATAATCTGAGTGATGAAGATTTAAACACATACTTTGAACTGAGAAAAAACAGAAGAAAAGGAATAGATAAAAAGCATCTGGAGCAGTTAAAAAGATATGTAAACCAATTTATTGTTCGCCGGACAAAAAAAGAATTGAATAGAATGATAGACCGTGCACCCCAATTTTACAAAAACAGATTGGGACATACTTGTAGATACCCCAAGACAAACTCAGTAGTTTATGAAACAGGCGAAACAACATTAGATAAAAAAATAGCACAAGAGATTTTGGCTTTAACTCTACAATTAAAAGGAGTTCATTATTTGCAAACCATCAAAATACCCAACTATTTAAAAAATGATGAAGAAAAACTAATTTATATAAATCAGCGATTTACTTCTGCAACTGCGCTAGCAGCTTATATGATTAGAGTAAAACTACGTTCTTCACATTGTGCTTTACATGAATATTTATATGGAACGAAAGCTGCTAATGATGCATTTGGATTGAATTCTACCAAAAATTATTCAGGTGATATACTGGGAAAAATAAAAAAACTCAAAAGTATTGTCCCCAAGCGTTATATTGAACAAAGCCTCATGCAAGAAGATCATCAATGGCTCTATGATGAGAAAGAATATAATATTGTTTGTGACAAAGAGATTGGCATCTATAAGAAAATAGGAGAGCTAGCAGAGCAATTGAGTGAAAAACGGGAAAGAAATAAGGTTAATACATTGATAAAATGTCTAAAAGAGCATAAAAAAGTCCTCGCTTTTGATTCTACCGTAATTACCCTGGATTATTTACACAAACTCCTACAAGAAAAACAGATTAGTGCTAAGACTATTGTAGCAGCTGGACATAATAGCGGTGACAGAAAACAGGTGATGCAGTTATTTTCATTAGAAAATCAATCTGATGAAAAACTAATAGCGCTCTGTTCAGATGCAATGTCAGAAGGAATTAACCTTCAGGATGCGAGTTGTCTTATTTTATTGGATATGCCTAGCGTTTTAAGGATTATAGAGCAACGCATAGGTCGTTTGGAAAGAATGGATTGTGAACATGAGGAGATTACTGTTATGTGGCCAAATGATTCGGAGGAGTTTTCGTTGAATGGAGATAAACGTATGATTGACACGTTGCTTCTCACCGAAAATTTAATTGGGAATAATGTAGGTATTCCTCAAACTATTTATGAGAAACATCTTAAAAATGGTCTGACAACTCAAAATGTAATTGAAGCCTACAATGAATACTCAAATGAAGAATATGAATGGGAGGGTGTACGAGATAGTACTCAGGATTTGTATAGTCTTATAGAAGGTGAAACGGCACTAATTGATCATGAGACCTACGATCTTTATAAAGATGTTGATGCTACGGTTAAAACAGCAATAAGCTTTGTAGAAACAGACAAAAAGTGGTGTTTTTTTGCTTTTAGAGGAAGTACCCGAAAAAGTCCGAAATGGCTGTTAATTGATGAAAAAAATAAAGGGTATACTGATTTTTCAGATATAACTGAGAAACTTAGGGACTACCTTTCAAAAGACAATATTATTCAACGGAAATGGAAGGAAGTAGATACTTCCTTGACTATCAAAGAAATTATAAGTAAACTTAGAAGACAAGAACGTGTATTGTTGCCGTGGAAAAAAAGAAGGGCTCTTCAACAAGGAGAAAAGATATTAAAACATTACACAAAGAATATTTTCAAACTAGGAAAGGATAAGATAAATGCAGAGAGATTACTATCATTATTTAATCCTGAAACCGAAGATGACAACTATGTGGACTTAGATCAATTTGCCGATCTATGGTTGGATATCTTGATTCCTGAATTGGATAAACAAAAGGCAGAAAAATTGCGAAGAAGAAAAATATACACCCTAAGAGATCTTTCATATAAAAATGTAACGCTAACTAGCGAATGTAGGCTTCCCCTGATTCGAACTGCTTATTTGTCAAAAATATTCATTTAATTCC
>CAXBHA010000002.1:0-26945 GCA_963974955.1 uncultured Yeosuana sp.
AGACTCTTAACACAGAGAATGTCTCTAAAACTATTTTTGGAGATGGGTCTCAAACACGCTCCTTTTGTTATGTTGATGATCAGGTTGAAGGTATTTTTAGGTTGTTATTAAGTGATTATTCATTTCCTGTAAATATTGGAAACCCAAATGAAATAACCATAAAGGAATTTGCAGAGGAAATCATTAAATTAACAAAAACCACTCAAAAAATAGTTTATAGGGCATTACCCCAAGACGACCCCTTACAAAGACAACCCGATATAACATTGGCAAAAAGATTATTGGGATGGGAACCAAAAGTGGGTAGAGAAGAAGGCATGAAAACAACTTTCGATTATTTTAAAACACTCTCGACAGAGGAGTTATTTAAAAGCGAACATAAAGACTTTAAAAAGCATATAAAAAATTAATTTGAACACAGTTAAACAAGGCAGATATTCAGGATTTATAAAACCATTGTCTTATTTAGTAGATCTTGGAATTATAAATGGCGCTATTTATTTATTTGAAATAAACATTACCAATATCTTGATCTTCAGTCTATATATTTCTTTTTTGTGGATAGTAATTTCTTTTAAAAACGAGTTTTACGAAGTTCATCGTTATTCAAAAATACTTCAAATAGTAACACTTCTTATAAAACAAATTAGCATATTTGCCATCATTCTATATGCGTTCATTGGAGTTTTTAAACAACCCAATATAAGTAGGCTTGCCTTGGGCCAATATTTGTTGTTGGCCTCTGCCGGTATAACGTTTTTTAAATTTCTTGTGTTTTATTTGTTAAAAAGATATCGAGCTATTTTAGGGGGCAATCTAAGAAAGGTCATTGTAATTGGCAACACAGAAAAAACAAGACAGTTAATAAATATTTTCAACAAGAGATTAGAATTTGGATACAAGTTCAAAAAGCAATTTGAAATAAAAGGCGATACCTTCTCCCTTCAAGAATGTATTTTATATATTATTGAAAATGATATTGATGAAATTTATGCTTCAATCGCCGAATTATCAAATAAACAAATCAATAAGCTCATAGATTTTGCAGATAATAACTTAAAGGAGTTAAAATTTATTCCAGATAACAAGGACATTTATGCAAAAAAACTGAAGTATGAGTATTATGATTATGTTCCAGTCTTATCATTAAGGGACATCCCATTACAAGCCCCTATTAACAAATTCTTAAAACGTCTGTTCGATATTATATTGTCTTCAGCGGTAATTGTTTTTTTATTATCTTGGTTAACTCCTGTTTTGGCTATTTTAATAAAACTTGAAAGTAAAGGCCCTGTGTTTTTTAAACAAACAAGAAATGGGTTTAATTATATAGAATTTGATTGTTATAAATTCAGATCCATGACGCCCAATAAACAGGCGCATTTACATCAAGCAACTAAAGGCGATCAAAGAATTACTAAAATAGGCCGATTTATTCGCAAAACGAGTATAGACGAATTGCCTCAATTTTTTAATGTGCTTTTTGGCGATATGTCAGTTGTAGGCCCACGGCCACACATGGTAAGACACACCAATATGTTTGCTGAAAAAGTTGATAA
The DNA here is from genome assembly GCA_963974955.1 of uncultured Yeosuana sp. Lineage (GTDB taxonomy): Bacteria > Bacteroidota > Bacteroidia > Flavobacteriales > Flavobacteriaceae > Yeosuana. Next base: position 1,560 of record CAXBHA010000002.1, read on the forward strand.
ATTCATGGTGCGACATTTTGTTAAACCGGGGATTACAGGACTAGCTCAAATCAGCGGATTTAGAGGCGAAGTGGAAACAGATAAGGATATTATCAATAGAGTCAAGTATGATATTTTTTATATTGAAAACTGGTCGTTGTTACTGGATATAAAAATTGCCCTTCAAACATTTCTAAATGCGTTAAAAGGTGAAGACAAAGCCTACTAATATATTTTGAATCCGACAGTTTCCATTGTAACCCCCATGTTTAATTCTGAAGCATTTATTTCAGAAACCATAAACAGTGTTTTAAACCAAACATTTAAGGACTGGGAACTTATACTAATTGACGATTGCTCTAGCGATTATACTTTGGAAATAGCGCAATCTTTTGCTAACAATCATTCAAACATTAAACTTTTTACAAACGAAACTAACCAAGGCGCAGCCATTTCAAGAAATAAAGGAATTGAAGTATCCAGAGGACATTATATCGCTTTTTTGGATGCCGATGATTTATGGAAATCCAAAAAGCTCCAAACTCAAATGGATTTTATGGAATCCGAAAATTGTGATGTTTGTTTTAGCAGTTATGAGCAAATTGACGAAACAGGAAAACCGCTTAATAAACTGATAAAAGCATTGCCAGAATTAAGCTATAAGAAATATTTAAAAAGCAATTATATTGGGAACTTAACAGGAATCTATAAGGCTAAAGTTTTAGGTAAAATTTACGCTCCTAACCTACGGAAAAGACAAGATTGGTTATTGTGGTTGACTGCTATTAAAAAATCCGGAAAGCCAGCTACGGGTATCCAAGAACCATTAGCGTATTATCGTGTCCGTAAAAACTCTATGTCTTCAAACAAAATAAATCTTATTAAGTATAACTATTTGGTGTACAGGAAAGGCTTGGGTTTTTCTACAGTTAAATCAGTATATTATCTACTCATTTTTTTTATAGAGCATTTTTTTGTAAAATCGAAACAAACGGTTTTTACAAGTAAGATTTAAACTGATTTAATTTCCCGCTTTTAGAACGTTTTAATTCAGCTTTTCGCTCAAAAATAATGGTTAAATTTGCTTCTAAATAGTTAGAAACAGCTTTTTTTATGTCGATTAAGTTTTCTTTTGAAAGTTTGTAGGGACTTACATAACTTATTTTAAAGGTATCAAGCTTAAGCTGTTCAATTATAAATTCTTTTACGTTGCCATCATCTTCAATAACCGTTTTTGTAATGTAATAAAAGGTGAGTCCTGCCGCTTTTTTCCCACTGGGCAAAACAACCATATCATTGGTTCTGCCAATTAATCTTTCGAGAATAGGTTTACTTGGAGCGCTTTCTTTTGAAAGTTTACCAATATCGCCTAAATCATAGCGTATAAAGGGATGCGCTTTATTAAAAAGCGATGTGATAACAATGCGTCCTTCTTTACCATAGGGTAAGGAAACACCGTTCTCGTCAACAATTTCAACATACAAATCCTCGGTATTTACAACCCATTGATTGTTCGTGTTTGGAAAAGCAATTAAGCCCAATTCGGCAGCTCCGTACTCATTGATGACAGGAACACCTATTTGGGTCTCTAAAAGCGCCCTATCTTCTTTAAAAAGCATTTCCGAGGTCACAATACACACCTTTAAAGAAGGACAGATGGTTTTTAAAATAATATTTTCTTGTTTTAAATATTTTGCAAATTGTACAATAGCACTCGTATAGCCGTTTATGTAATCGAACTTTGTGGTTTTAAATTTGGTTAGGTTTTTTTCAAATTGTGCTTCGCTTAAATTAAATACCGAAAAGCGATAGCGCTTGCTCAATAAATCTTTAAAACGCTCTTTGTAATAGCCTATTTTATCTAAAGGAATGCCATAAAAGCGCGCTTGTTTGGACGCGCTAAAATTTAATTTAAACCAGCTATAACGGTCTATAAAACCAGCCCAGGTTAAAGCATGGCAAAATGTGTCTTTCGCAAAAATAAAGGGCTTGCCAGACGAACCCGAGGTCTTGTTTATGTAAACATTTTTTTCTAAAAATCCATTCGACAATCGATTTTTTAAAGGCTGTTGTAAATCGCGTTTTGTCATGACGGGAATACTATCCCAGTCATTTGGATTGGCGTGTTTTGCAAACGATTTATAGAAGGGATTATGTTTTAAATGAAAAGAAACAATCGCTTTCTTTTTTCGATAAAGGCAATTTTCAAATTCTGCCTCATCTTTTTTTTGAATGTCAGCAATAACACGTTGAGCCTTTTTTATAGGAAATCCATTAAGCCGTAAAGAAAGATCAAATAAATTCAAAATTAATGTCTGGTATATGGTGCTGTAAAATAAAGAAAAAATTTAGTAAAGTCGAGTTTACTTGATTTAATAATTCTTTGTGTAATAATTCTTTTTTAAAATTAAAAGCCATTATTTTTGCCATTCAAAAGAAAACAAAATACAATGAATATTTTAATTCTTGGTTCTGGTGGCAGAGAGCATGCATTCGCTTGGAAAATTGCTCAAAGTCCATTATGTAAAAACTTATATGTTGCTCCAGGAAATTCCGGCACCGAAGATATTGCTAAGAATGTAACCATTAGTGTCACTGATTTTTTAGCCATAAAAGAATTTGTATTAGAGAACAAGATCACTATGGTTGTTGTTGGCCCAGAAGATCCGTTGGTACAAGGGGTTCATGATTTCTTTTTGAATGATGAAGCGTTAAAAAACGTTGCCGTTATTGGGCCACAAAAAAAGGCCGCAAAACTGGAAGGGAGCAAGGAATTTGCTAAAGAATTTTTATATCGACACAATATTCCAACGGCAGCTTACCAAAGTTTTACACGAGAAACGGTTGAAAAAGGCTATGCGTTTTTAAAAACATTGCACCCTCCCTACGTCCTTAAAGCTGATGGGTTGGCGGCTGGGAAAGGAGTTGTAATTCTAAATGATTTAGAAGAAGCTAAGGCCGAATTAAAAAGCATGCTGGTTGATGCTAAGTTTGGACAAGCAAGCACGAAAGTTGTCATTGAAGAATTTTTGGATGGCATTGAATTAAGTTGTTTTGTGTTAACAGATGGCAAACATTATAAAATATTACCGACAGCAAAGGACTATAAGCGCATTGGTGAAGGTGATACCGGACTTAATACAGGAGGGATGGGCGCGGTTTCTCCAGTGCCATTTGCCACAGACGATTTTCTTAAAAAAATAGAAGAACGTATTGTAAAACCAACTATTGAAGGATTTCAAAAAGACAATCTACCGTATCAGGGATTCGTGTTTATCGGACTAATAAAGGTTGGGAATGATCCAAAGGTGATAGAATACAATGTTCGTATGGGAGATCCAGAAACTGAGGTCGTACTACCTAGACTTAAAAATGATTTTGTTGAGATTCTACAAGCCATGGCAAAAGGGACCTTAGACAAAATTAATATTGAAATTGATGAACGTGCAGCTACCACTATTATGTTAGTGTCCGGTGGATATCCTGAAACTTATGAAAAAGGAAAGGAAATATTTGGGATTGAAACAATAAAGGATTCAATAGCTTTTCACGCAGGTGCAACCCTTAAAAATGGGAAAGTAGTTACTTCTGGTGGACGGGTAATGGCCATAACCTCGTATGGAAACACTTATGAAGAAGCAATAAAAAAATCCTATAAAAACATACATAAATTACATTTTGATAAGATGTATTATCGTAAAGATATTGGATTCGATTTATAAAGAAGAAAGCAAAACCATGCTCTTAAATTCCTAATGATTTCCAAAGGATTTTAATTGTCTCATCCAGTAAATAAAAGCAATGCAACCAGTGATGAGCAATATCCAAGACACAATATTCGCTGCCCACCAGCTTTGAAGTTCCAATGATCTAAGAGCATCAAAAGGAGCGAAAAGAACATTTACAAATAAATCCTGTATGGCGTAAAAGAAATCTTTCATAAGTTTATTTTTTAATATCTCTGGAAACTTTTAAAGAATAAAATAGTTATAGCATTAATATTTTATTCAAATCAGTTCCATTGTTAGTATATTTACGAAGCAAAAATACAAAAAGAGTTAATGATTACAAGCATTTTTAATAAATCAAGGCCAATAAATTTTGTGATTGTTTTTTTCATTATGTTGATTGCCTTCACAAAAGCCAATTTACCTTTATTTAAAGAGGCAATTACGATAACGACTTTAATTGAGCAAACAACGTTGTTTTTTCTAAGTTGCTTTTTAATTTTAACGTTTAACTTTATAACCAATAAAAATAGCTTAACTAAAAACAATCATTACCAAATCCTTTTGTTCGGATTATTTTTTCTTATGTTGCCCCAAACCACAATAGGCAAAGATTTTCTTTTTGCCAACTTTTTTGTTTTTTTAGGGTTGCGAAAAATCTTAAGCTTAAAAACAGAACTTCAAACCAAAAAGAAACTGTTCGACGCTGCTTTTTGGTTCGGTATTGCGGCCCTATTTTACATTTGGGCACTTTTGTTTGTTATTTTAATTTTTGGCACTTTAATTTTATACACAGATAAAAGATTAAAAAACTGGTTGGTTCCCTTTGTTGGTTTAGCTACGGTTTTTGTGATTTCTAGTAGTGTGTCCATTATTTTTTTTGATGATTTTCTTGAAATTTTTACAACATCTTTAGGTGTAAGTTACACCTATAATATTTATAACACACCACAATTTTTAATTGCTATTACCATGCTATTGTCATTTGGAGTTTGGGCATCCATTTTTTATGTTAAAATTTTAAACAAGAAAAAGAAAGCGCTTCGACCTTCTTTTAAAATTATTTTTATGATGGTTGTTATTGCCTTTGTTATTATAGTTTTAGCACCTCAAAAAAACGGTAGTGAATTTTTATTTTTATTTGCTCCGTTATCAGTAATCATAGCAAATTATATCGAAAGTATTAAAGACAAATGGTTTAAAGAATCGTTTTTTGCCATATTAATAGTAGTCCCTTTTATACTTCTAGTGCTGTAGTTTTTCACCAAAAGACAAATCTCCTGCATCTCCAAGCCCAGGGACTATATATCCTTTTTCGTTTAAGGATTTATCTATAGCGGCAATCCATAAATGCACCTCTTTACCAAAATGGTTGCTTACGTAATCAACCCCTTCTTGGGCGCCTATCGCACTCACTAAATGAACTTCCTTTGGCGTTCCAAAAGGTTTTAGAGCTTCAAACGTAGTAACCATTGATCTTCCTGTCGCCAGCATTGGGTCTGCCAAAATAAGCGTTTTGTTTGTTAAATCCGGGCAGGCTAAATATTCGACCATAATTTCGAATTCTTTGGAATTATTTTGATGATGCCTATACGCCGAAATAAAAGCATTTTCAGCCGTATCAAAATAATTGAGTAAGCCATTATGTAGCGGAATACCAGCTCTTAAAATAGAACAAAGCACCATACTGTTATCTATAATATTTATATTACAAGCCCCTAATGGTGTATTGACCGTAGAAGTTTTATAGTGTAAAACTTTGCTTAATTCATAACCTAAAATCTCACCAATACGCTCTATATTTCTTCTAAATCGCATCCGATCTTTTTGGATTGCAGTATTCCTAATTTCTGAAATAAATGAATTTAATATTGAGTTTTGCTGTGATAAATTGTGAATATGCATGGGTTGCTAGATGTGTTTTGAGTAGTAAAGTTAATTAAATTGAAGTATATTTATGGTTTTCACATCTATTTTATTAAAAAAGGAAACCGTGAACCTATATTAACTAAAAGCATCTTATTTTTGTATAATTTTCGTAGGTTTACACTTTAAAATTTTTATATCATGTTTACAACAAAAGCAAACGCCATCTTCCAAGATGTTATTAAACAATATCACATTATAAACACAGTTGACCAGCCCTTTAAGAACAAGTATTCTGAAAGTGATTTATTGGAACATTTATTATATCGGAAATGTTGGATTGACACGGTGCAGTGGCATTATGAAGATATTATTCGAGATCCACAAATTGATCCGGTAGCAGCCTTAACGTTAAAACGACAAATTGATGCATCAAATCAAGACAGAACCGATATGGTGGAATATATCGATGGTTATTTTTTAAATAAGTATAAAGATGTATCTCCCATGAAAAATGCTACCATAAACACCGAAAGTCCTGCGTGGGGGATTGATAGATTGTCAATTTTAGCCTTAAAAGTGTATCATATGAATGAAGAAGCGACCCGTAAGGACGCGTCTGATGTGCATCGTGCTGCTTGTCAAAAAAAATTGAATATACTTTTAGAGCAACGTATGGATTTATCTACAGCCATTGATACGTTGCTTAATGATATAGCAACAGGCGATAAATACATGAAAGTGTATAAGCAAATGAAAATGTATAATGACGATGAGCTAAACCCTGTGCTTCGCTCTCAAAAATAATTGTCATTCTGAACAAAGTGAAGAATCTCACTTTAAAGATATTTTTGACTGCGCTCAATATGACATAAAACACTTATGTCCAAAACAATAAAACACATTCTTGTTATTAGACTCTCAGCCATGGGAGATGTGGCCATGACGGTGCCTGTAATTAGAGCTTTGATTACGCAATATCCACATGTAAAAATCACAGTTCTTACCCGCGAATATTACAAACCATTTTTTAGAGATTTACCAAATGTTTCTGTGTTTTCGGCTCATGTATATGAAGAGCACAAAAGCATTAGAGGTCTATATAAACTGGCAAAACAATTAAAATCAAAAAAGATTGATGCTATTGCCGATTTACACAATGTTCTGCGTACAAAAATCCTTAAATTCTTTCTGTTAGAATTTAATGGTATCCAAATAAACAAAGGGCGAGAAGAGAAAAAGGCATTAACTACAGGCAAAATTTTTGAGCAACTTAAAACTACGCATCAACGATATGCCGATGTATTTGAACAATTAGGGTTTCCAATTGATTTATCAGACCCTACATTTCCAGAAAAGGCAAAATTAAATACTGAGCTTCAAAATGTTATTGGTAATTCTAAAATGAAAGTTATCGGCATGGCACCTTTTGCGGCGCATAAAGGAAAAATGTATCCTTTGGATTTGATGACACAAATTATTGAAGAACTTTCTCAAGAGTATCAAATTGTATTGTTTGGTGGAGGCAAAAAAGAAATTGCCATATTAAATGGGTTTGAAGAATCCTTTAAAAATGTAAAAAATTTAGCTGGTAAAGTAACACTTGACGACCAGCTGGATGTTATTTCAAACTTAGATGTAATGGTTTCAATGGATTCAGGAAACGCCCATATCGCCGCTATGTTAGGAATAAAAGTAATTACCATTTGGGGTGTAACCCATCCGTTTGCGGGGTTTGCACCATTTAATCAACCCAATGATTTTGCGTTGTTATCCAGCAGAGCACAATTCCCAAAAATTCCCACGTCTGTTTACGGAAATAAATATCCAGAACATTATAAAGAGGCAGCCAGCAGTATTTTGCCAGAAACCATAATCGATAAGATAAAATCCAGGATTTAAATATCGTCGTAATCAACCACAATGGTCGGTGTTGTTGGTTGTGCTTGGCAAGTTAATATGAGCCCTTCAGCGAGTTCACTATCGGTTAAAATATTGTTTTGACGCATCGTAGCTTTACCTTCTTTTAAACGTGCTAAACAACTACTGCAAATGCCGCCTTGACAGGAGTAAGGGGCGTCAATATCTTCATCCAAAGCAGCTTCTAAGATGGTTTGTTTTTGGGACATTTCAAAGGTGGTTTCTTCCTCGTCAACAATAACCGTCACTTTTGTTTTTCCACCTGTAACCGTATTCTCAACTAGTTCCGCAGGTTTTGCTGCTTTAAAAAGTTCAAAATGAATTTTATCCTCTTCAATCCCATGATCGGTTAGAACATCTTTTACCGTATGAATCATAGCTTCGGGCCCGCAAAGATAAAAGGCGTCTACTTCTACATGCTTATGTTGGTTTTTCATAACATAGTTAACGGTGCTTTTTTCAATACGGCCAAAGATAGACTCATCTTCGTCGGCTTGACTAAAAACAAACTGAATTGAAAAACGATCTTTATAGCGATGTTGTAATTCTAAAAGTTCATTTAAAAACATGGTATCGTCGGTCTTTTTGTTGCCATAAACCAGAATAACTTTGCTATATATTTCTTCTTCTAAAGCACATTTTATGATGCTTAAAACAGGGGTAATGCCACTGCCGGCAGCAAAAGCTGCAATGTTTTTGGTTTTAGAATCATTAGGTGTAAAAATAAAATGGCCTTTTGGGGGCGCTACTTCCAAGGTGTCGCCAACGTTTAATTGGTTATTGGCATAGGCTGAGAATGTACCATCATTTACTTCCTTAATGGCGATTTTAAGTTGACCACTTTTTGGGGAAGAACACAAGGAATAATCACGTCTCAATTCAAGACCATCAATCGTTGTTTTTAAGGTAATATATTGCCCAGCTTTAAAGGCATAAGTTTCTTTTAAATTTTCAGGAACATTAAAAGTTATACTAATTGATTTGCTGGTTTCTCGAGCTATTTCTCGTATAGAAAGGGTGTGAAATGAAGACATGTATTAATTTTTTACAAAAATAGTAAAGTTGGTTGGTAAATTTTAACTTTGTCTGTAACAATTATATTAAAAAACCATACCTATTGATATAATTACATTAACCATAATTACGCAAGCTCAGAATAATACTGACTTTAAAAATGAAACCATTGAATTTTGTAAATCCTAATTTAAAATTATGATTAAACGCTTTTTAAGTTTAGAGTGGAAACAGTTTTCCAGAGCGTCGTATTTTCAAAAAGGAATAGCCATAAAAATACTCCTCTTTTTTGCAGCTGTTTATTTTGGTGGCATTGCCATATTTCTTGGAATTGGTGTGTTTTTTATTTTGAAAAAAGCAGTGCCAGATGTCGATCCAATAATCATGGTAAACAACTTTTTGATTTATTGGTTTTTATTCGATTTAGTGCTTCGGTTTTTTATGCAGCAACTGCCTGTTATGAATATTAAACCATTAATGACCATTCCCATAAAGCGCAATACTGTTATTCATTATTTATTGGGAAAAACGGCACTGTCATTTTTTAATTTTTTACCGTTATGTATCTTTTTGCCTTTCAGTATTGTGTTGTTGGCACAAGGCTATCCCGGTATTAATGTTTTGTGTTGGTTTTTATCGGTTATGCTGTTAACCATGAGCATTAATTTTACCAATTTTTTAATCAATAAAAACAACACCTTTTTCTATATAATAGTAAGTGTACTCGCCGTTTTTATTGGTTTGGAATTCTATCAGATTTTTAAAATTTCAGGACCCATTGGCGTAGCTTTTAATGCCTTATACAATCAGCCCTATTTAGTAATGGTACCCTTTTTATTGCTGATTGCTTTATATGGATTTAATTTCAATGCTGTTAAAAAAGGATTTTATTTAGATGGGACTATTTCAAAAAAAACAGAAAAAGTTAATACTACAGATTTATCTTGGTTGGACCGTTTTGGTACGGTTGCCGTATTCCTAAAAAACGATTTACGGTTAATTTGGCGCAATGCACGCCCTAAGCAGGTTATGATGATGTCTTTTCTCTTTTTGTTTTATGGATTAATATTTTACACGCAGCCAACGTATCAAAAAATGCCAGCCTTTTTAGCCTTTGCGTCCATGTTTGTTACCGGTGGATTTTTATTGACCTTTGGGCAACTGGTGCCATCTTGGGACAGTGAGTATTATAAATTACTTATGAGTCAAAACATTCCCTATAGAAAATATTTAGAATCGAAATGGTATTTAATGGTTGTAGCAGTGGGAATATCATTTATATTAAGCACACCATATCTATATTTTGGTTGGAAAATTTTTGGAATGATAGCCGCTGGCGCCTTATTTAATATTGGTTTAAATTCATTTATCACATTGTTTGGCGGCGCATTAAATAGAGTTCCTATTGAATTGAATGTAAAAGCAAAGGCGTTTAGTAATACCAATGGGTTTAACCCTACACAAATGCTTATTGCATTGCCAAAATTTTTACTGCCAATGGGCCTGTTCTATATTCCTTATAAACTCGTGAATTTTGAAGTTGGAATTATGGTATTAGCGTTAAGTGGTTTATTGGGAATAGTGTTTAAAAATTTCTTTTTAAGTAAAATTGAAAGCCTCTATCAAAAAGGGAAATACAAAACAATCGCAGCGTTTGCTGAAAAATTTTAACCAACAATTATTATTCATTTAGGGTATGATTACAACTTCAAATCTTTCAAAAAAATATAACGACAAACGGGTTTTAAATATTGAATCTTTAGAGATTCCTAAAGGACAAAGCTTTGGGTTGGTAGGCAATAACGGTGCTGGTAAAACGACGTATTTTAGTTTGCTTTTAGATTTAATACAGCCAACAACAGGCTATATAAAAAACAACGATGTTTTGGTGCATGACAGTGAAGACTGGAAGCCTTTTACCTCCTCTTTTATTGACGAAAGTTTTTTAATAGGCTATTTAACGGCCGAAGAATATTTTTACTTTATTGGCGAATTACGAAACCAGAATAAGGACGATGTGGATACTTTATTGGCTCAATTTGAAGACTTTTTTCATGGTGAAATTTTAAACCAAAAAAAGTATTTAAGAGATTTAAGTAAAGGAAACCAAAAAAAGGCCGGTATTGTCGGGGCATTAATTGGTCATCCAGAAGTCATTGTTTTAGATGAACCTTTTGCTAATTTGGATCCAACGACACAAATTAGGTTAAAACAAATTATTAAAGAACTGGCCGAAACGCAAGGTGTAACAGTACTTATTTCTAGTCACGATTTAATGCACGTAACCGAGGTTTGTGAGCGAATTGTTGTATTGGAAAAAGGCGAGGTTATTAAAGACCTGGCTACAAGCGCTGCTACGTTAAAAGAGTTGGAAGCCCATTTTGCAGGTTGATACGTCGTCCAAAAGATATTTCTTTATACAGGTTAATCGAAAAAGATGCTTATTTTTACCTTCTTGCATAATATATGCGAGACTTTATAGTTATTTATAGACCAAATAAAGAGGTATTGAAAACATCTTTAAAATTTATACTAGTGGTAGTAATTGCTTCAATTTTTGTGACAAGTTGTTCACGAAAAAAGAACAATTTTATCAATAGAAATTTTCATGCGGTTACTGCAGAGTATAATACACTGTACAATGGCTATTTAGCTTTAGAACAGGGCAGGAATAGTCTTAATGACGATTACAAAGACAACTATTGGGATATTCTTCCAATAGAGCGGATGCAAATACGTGAAGAAATTATTCTTCCCGGACAATCTAAAAACGAAAATTTCAACAGAGCCGAAGAAAAGGCTGTAAAAGCCATTCAACAGCACAGTATGAATCTTCAAGGAAAAGAAAAAAACCCTCAAATTGATGAAGCCTATTTGTTATTGGGAAAGGCTAGGTATTTTGACCAACGATTTGTTCCTGCTTTAGAAGCCTTTAATTATATTCTCTATAAATACCCTGCAAGCGATAAAATAAATCTGGCTAAAATTTGGAGAGAAAAAACCAATATCAGACTGGATAATGATGAATTGGCCATTAAAAACCTGAAACGCCTTTTAAAACAAGAAGAATTAAAAGAACAAGATTTAGCCAACGCTACATCCATGTTAGCACAAGCTTATTTAAATACAAAATCGGTTGATAGTGCGATTACGCAATTAGAAATAGCTTCTAATTCCACTAAAAACAATGACGAACGTGGAAGGTATCGTTTTATTCAAGGGCAATTATATAACACGCTGGGATATAAGGATAGCGCAAATAGTGCCTTCGATAAAGTCATTGAATTAAATCGTAATACGCCCCGAATGTATTTGATAAGTGCTCAATTAGAAAAAATTAAAAATTTCGATTACGAGCATGGTGATAAAGCTGCCTGTTTGGAGTTTTTAACCAAGCTTGAAGAAAACAGGGAAAACAGACCGTTTCTTGATAAAATATACCATCAAATAGGAGCGTTTCATTTAAACAATAATTCAGAACGCTTAGCTATTGCCTATTATAATAAGTCCTTACGAGCAAGATCTCAAGACAAAGAATTAAAGGCACGAAACTATCAAATTCTTGGAGACATTAGTTTTAATAATTCTATTTATAAAGAAGCTGGGGCGTATTATGATAGTACGATGAGTAATTTAAGGCTCAACTCTAAACCATATCGTATTATTAAACGAAAAAGAGATAATCTGGAAGATGTTATTTATTATGAAGACATTGCTCAAGTAAACGATAGTGTTTTACACTTGGTGAACTTGCCCAACGAGGAAAGAGTTGTGTTTTTTGAGTCGTTTATTGAGAAGCTAAAAGCAAAAGCCGAAGAGGAAAAACAAAAACAAACCGTTGCTGAAAGTAATAACGGATTAAAAACAGTGAATAACGCGATAGGTGGCGCAAACCCTGTTTCTCCAAGAGGAGGATTGCCAACTCAAGCCAATACATTTTATTTTTATAATCCAACAACCGTTGCTTACGGGAAAAACGAATTTGTTAAAATTTGGGGAAATAGAGCATTAGAAGATGACTGGCGATGGTCTAGCAAAGGAAAATCAAACACCAATAACGATATCTTGAATACCGAAGTATTTGCCGATGCAACAGTAGATGAGCTTTACGACCCGCAATTTTATATTTCCAAAATTCCTTCAAACAGCAAAACAATTGACAGTATAGGCAAAGAACGCAATTACGCCTATTATCAATTAGGGTTAATTTATAAAGAAAAATTTAAAGAATATGAGTTGGCAAAAGCTAAGTTAGAAACAGTGCTTAAAAATAATCCAGAAGAACGATTAATCCTACCTTCAAAATATAATTTATATAAAATCTACACGCTTTTAGGACAAACAGATGAAGCTTCAATTGCTAAAAACGATATCATTTCAAATTTTCCTGAATCTCGTTATGCCACAATATTAAACAACCCAGAACTTGCAGCCATAAAGGACGACAATAGTCCCGAAAACATTTATGAGAGCATTTATGCACAACATATAAATCAAGAATATGCCCAAGTAATCTCTAAATGCGAAACGTATATTAATGCCTTTGATGGCGACCCGATTGTCCCAAAATTGGAATTATTAAAAGCAACGGCAACAGGGCGCTTGTATGGTTTTGAACCTTACAGTAAAGCCATTAATTATGTGGCCATTACATTTGCAAATACGCCAGAAGGTAAACAGGCCCAAGAGATTAAAACGACTATGTTGCCTAAAATAGAGAGTAAAGAATTTATGGCAGACAGTATTTCAAATTCTTATAAGGTTATCTATCAATTTGACAATGCCAATCCAACGGAAATATCAAGTTTTCAGGAAACCTTAAATACAGTCTTAAAAAGTATTAGGTATTATAATTTAACAACATCTATTGATGTTTATGGTCCAAACACTACATTTGTGATCGTACATGGTTTAAAAAACCGCGTGGTCGCAAAAACCTTCGATCAATTATTGACCAAAGAAGAAAAAAAGAAAATTAACAAAGCATACTTTGTCATATCGTCCCCAAATTACCAAATTATACAGATTCACAAGAATTTAGAGACATATTTAAGTATGGATACTAATTAAACAATAGAATTTATTATGTTCACAGATAACAAAAAAACGAAGCAAATGGAAGAATCCACATCAAGTCAAAACATTATTTCCCAAGGCACTAAAATTGTTGGGGATTTTAATAGTGAAGGAGATTTTAGAATAGATGGCACTATTGAAGGAAACATAAAAACCACAGGCAAGGTGGTTGTCGGTAAATCGGGTTTTATAAAAGGGTCTTTACAAGGGACAGACGCTCATTTCGAGGGTAAATTTTCAGGGAAACTGGCCTTATCAGGCACGTTAACCTTAAAATCATCGGCATTTATTGAAGGCGACGTCGTTGTTGAAAAACTTGCTGTAGAGCCTGGAGCCACATTTAATGTAACCTGCATAATGAAAGGAACTGTAAAAGAAATGAATAAAGGTGGACAAGCGCAACAACGACAACAAGAAACGGGGAAAACAGCTTAAAAACGTTGCAGTCCTTTCTGGAATTGCCATACAAATGGGTGTGACCATCTATTTGTTTGTGTTTTTTGGCAAGTGGCTCGACCTGAAATTCAATAACGGCAACAAGTTGTTCATTATAATAATGACATTGTTAGGTGTTGCAATTTCGTTGTATGTCATTATTAAACAAGTCAATCGAATAAAGTATTAATGAATAACCCTTTTATACGTTTTGCAATAAAGGCAACACTGGTTTTAGTGGTTGCTTTTGGTATTCACATAGCGATTTTAGCTATCTTGCAGCTACCACTTTTTGAAAATAGAATTGTGCTTTCTTATGTTGTAAATTTAGCATTGGTAATGATTATTTTCGGATTACTGTATCTTTCCAAAAACAAATATAAAGACCAGTTGGGGTTTTTATTCATTGCGGGAAGTTTTTTAAAATTTGCTGTTTTTTTTATTGTTTTTTATCCTTTTTTTAAACTGGATAATCATATTTCTAAATTAGAATTTGCAACGTTTTTTGTGCCTTATGTGTTAGGGTTAATACTTGAAACTATAAGTCTGGGTAAATGGTTAAATAAATTGAATTAAAGGGCTTCTTTTCGTGTTGGGATAAGCCATTGAAAACATGAACTCATCTTGACTTTTTCTATTTCCTAAAAAATGGCTGAAATTCGCCCATATTTCATCTATTGCTTATGCATAACGATGCTATGCCTTTCAAAAACAGTCTCATCTGAACAAATTTCATCTCATTTTCGGTTAAAAACAAAAAGGCAAGATGAGTTCATATAAAAAAACAGGGTTTTATTGTTTTGTGGGATGAAAATTGATAAGCAAAGAGTTCCTGCTAAAAAACAACCAAAACAGTCGCACTAAATAAAGTAAAAAATTGTTTTTGTTTTTCATTTAAAAACATACCTTTGCACGGATTTTTAGGCCACTATTATTTAAGTGATATGCAAAGAAAAATATCTTTAAAACCAATTACATTACTGCTGTTTTTAACCGCTTTTATTTCTTTTGGACAAGAGGAACAAGTTCCTGATAATGAGCCAAAGGCTGACATAGAATCAGAAATAAAAGAGTACATTCAACACCATTTAAAAGACTCTTATGATTTTGGTTTATTTTCTTACAAAACCGATACTGGTGAGCACAAATATGTTGGATTCCCTTTACCGGTCATTTTATGGGACAATGGTTTAAAGGTATTTTCTTCTTCTAAATTCCATCATGGAGAATCAGTCGCTGAGGTTGATGGAAATTACTATAAACTATACCATGCAAAAATTTATAAGGTCGATGGTATAGACGGCGAAATAAGTTTAGATGAAGACCATCATGCTACCAATCAAAAACCATTGGATTTTTCTATCACTAAAAATGTGACCTTAATTTTTATGGTGTTTCTAATTATGTTTATTATGTTTAGCCGTATGGCAAATGCTTATAAAAAGAACAATAATTTACCAAAAGGAATGGGGCGTTTATTAGAGCCCGTTGTAATATATGTAAGAGACGAAATAGCCATTCCTACTATTGGGAAAAAACATTATAAGAAATATATGAGTTATTTATTAACTGTTTTTTTCTTTATTTGGATTGTGAACCTCTTTGGCCTGGTTCCAATAGGAATGAATGTAACTAATAATATCGCCGTAACATTAGGGTTGGCTCTTATTACGTATTTTATCACCACATTTTCGGGAAACAAGAACTATTGGAAACACATCTTCTGGATGCCAGGTGTTCCTGTTCCAATGAAAATTATATTAGCGCCCATTGAACTCTTAGGGACTTTTATCAAGCCATTTGCGTTAATGATCCGTTTGTATGCAAACATTACAGCGGGACACATTGTATTAATGAGCATTATAGGAATGATGTTTGTTTTTAACAATTGGATTGGTAGTTCATTATCGTTTTTTTTAGCATTTGTTTTAGCGATTTTAGAATTGTTAATAGCGGTATTGCAAGCGTATATTTTTACAATACTTTCAGCCCTGTACTTTGGCATGGCGGTTGAAGAACATGGTCTTGAAGACGCACATTAATAAATTGAATGTTTAATTTTTAATTATATATATTATGGGTAATATGCCAGAAATTGTAGGAGCAGGTTTAATTGTAATAGGAGCAGGAATCGGAATCGGTAAGATTGGTGGTTCAGCTATGGAAGCTATTGCGCGCCAACCAGAAGCTACCGGAAAAATTCAAACTGCTATGCTTATTGCAGCAGCGTTGATTGAAGGTATTGCCTTTGCAGCTTTATTTGCAAAGTAAATAGATACTAAAGAACAGCTATAACGGTTGGTTATAGCTGCTCTTCTAAATCAAGAACCTTGGAGTATCCTGCGAGGTGTGAATAGTACAATATTTATCAATCGAGGCTTGCCTCGGGTAATTAAACCCATTAGTGGGATTAAACAGAAGTTGTTTTAGAAATATAATTTATTATGGAAGAATTATTTGGAGGATTTTCTTTAGGGCTATTTATTTGGGAAGCAGTACTCTTTATAGCACTTGTTTTATTGCTTAAAAAATTTGCATGGAAACCAATTTTAGATTCGGTTAACGATAGAGAAGAAGGGATTAAGAATGCCTTAGAATCTGCTGAAAAAGCAAGACTGGAAATGCAAAATCTTCAAGCGGACAATCAAAAGCTATTAAAAGAGGCTAGAGCAGAACGTGAAGGGATGCTAAAGGATGCGCGCGACATGAAAAATAAAATGATTGAAGACGCTAAAGATGACGCTAAAGAAGCTGCTGGAAAACTTATTGCTCAGGCTCAAGCATCTATCGAATCTGAAAAGAAAGCTGCTATTGCCGAATTAAAAGCTCAAGTAGCAAGTTTATCAATTGAAATTGCTGAAAAGGTAGTTCGTGCAGAATTATCTAACAAAGACAAACAAGTGAAATTGGTAGAGTCTATGTTAGGCGATGCAACATTAAATTAATTTATTAACTAAAAAAAAGTCCTTTCCTTTGGAAAGGATTTAGGATAGGCTATGGCAGGAGCAAGGGCGGCAGTGCGTTACGCAAAGGCAATTTTAAGTTTAGCATCTGATAAAAAAATGGCAGATGCTATTAATATCGACATGAAGTTAATGGCGAGAACCATTTCAGGGAATATAGAACTAGCCAATATGTTAAACAGTGCTATTATTAAATCTGAAGAAAAAAAGGCAGTATTATTAGCGGTATTTCCTAAGTTAAATCAAATAAGCACTAGTTTATTTGATGTATTGATTACAAACAAAAGAATTAATATTTTAAATGAAGTTGCGGTACAATACAGTATTTTGTTTGACGCCTATAACGGCAAGGAGGTTGCTAAAGTAACGACGGCGATTCCAATGACCAAAGAATTGGAATCTAAAGTACTAGCTAAGGTAAAGGAGTTAACCAATAAAGAAGTTGCTCTTGAAAATATAGTGGATGAAAGCATTTTAGGTGGTTTCATTTTAAGGGTTGGAGATAAGCAATACAATGCGAGTATTTCCAATAAATTAAGCAAATTAAAAAAGGAATTTACATTAAACTAAATATAAGATGGCAGAAGTAAAACCAGCTGAAGTATCAGCAATCTTAAAACAACAGCTTGCAGGATTTGACGCGTCAGCGTCATTGGATGAAGTGGGAACAGTATTAACTGTTGGTGATGGTATTGTTCGTGCTTACGGACTTTCAAATGTTCAATACGGTGAGTTAGTTGAGTTTGAAGGAGGTTTGGAAGGCATTGTACTAAACCTTGAAGAAGATAACGTAGGGATCGTATTATTAGGCGTGTCTGTTGGTGTGAAAGAAGGATCTACTGTAAAACGGACGTCTCGTATTGCCTCTATCAATGTGGGTGAAGGGATTGTAGGACGTGTAGTAAATACTTTGGGAACTCCAATTGATGGAAAAGGCCCAATTGCAGGCAAAACATATAAAATGCCTTTAGAGCGCAAAGCGCCTGGGGTTATTTTCCGTGAACCTGTAACCGAACCTCTGCAAACAGGGATTAAATCTATTGATGCTATGATTCCGGTAGGTCGCGGACAACGTGAGTTGGTTATTGGCGACCGTCAAACAGGTAAAACGGCAGTTTGTATTGATACGATCTTAAATCAAAAAGAATTTTACGATGCAGGTAAGCCTGTATATTGTATCTATGTTGCCATTGGGCAAAAAGCTTCAAATGTAGCTTTAATTGCTAAAACTTTGGAGGATAAAGGTGCTTTAGCCTACACAACCATTGTTGCGGCAAACGCATCCGATCCTGCTCCAATGCAAGTATATGCTCCAATGGCTGGTGCTGCAATTGGAGAGTATTTTAGAGATTCTGGTCGTCCTGCATTAATTATCTATGACGATTTATCCAAACAAGCAGTTGCGTATCGTGAGGTGTCTTTATTATTACGTCGTCCACCAGGTCGTGAGGCATATCCAGGTGACGTTTTTTACCTTCACTCTCGTTTATTAGAGCGTTCAGCAAAAATAATTAATGATGATGCGATAGCGAAGAACATGAACGATTTACCAGATTCATTAAAACCAATGGTCAAAGGTGGTGGTTCATTAACAGCATTGCCAATTATCGAAACACAAGCAGGTGATGTGTCTGCCTATATTCCTACCAACGTAATTTCGATTACAGATGGACAAATTTTCTTAGATGGCGATTTATTTAACTCTGGTGTACGTCCAGCAATTAACGTGGGTATTTCTGTATCTCGTGTTGGTGGTAATGCACAGATTAAATCCATGAAAAAAGTTGCGGGTACCTTAAAATTAGATCAAGCACAATACCGTGAATTAGAAGCATTTGCGAAATTTGGATCAGATTTAGATGCGGTTACTTTAAATGTTATCGAAAAAGGAAAACGTAACGTTGAAATCTTAAAACAAGCTCAAAACGATCCGTTTAAAGTTGAAGATCAAACAGCAATTATTTATGCTGGTACAAAAAACTTATTACGAGATGTGCCTGTTGAAAAAGTAAAAGAATTTGAAAGAGATTATTTAGAATTCCTAAGAGCAAAACATGCTGATGTACTTAGTACATTAAAAGCCGGGAAGTTAACTGATGAAGTTACAGACACATTAACAGCTGTAGCAAAAGATTTATCAGGGAAGTATAAATAGCCCCTCCCTGCCTCCCCAAAGGGGAGGAGTTATATGGAGGCTAAAATTATTAAATACAACTAATAAAATCCCTCCCCTTTGGGGAGGTTAGGTGGGGCCAATGGCAAATTTAAAAGAAATACGTAACAGAATATCATCGGTATCTTCGACTATGCAGATTACCAGTGCCATGAAAATGGTGTCTGCCGCTAAGTTAAAGAAAGCACAAGATGCTATTACCGCAATGCGTCCTTATGCTAATAAGTTAACAGAGCTTTTACAAAGTTTAAGCGCCACATTGGATGCCGATTCCGGAAGCAAATTCTCCATGCAACGTGATGTAAAGAGTGTATTAATTGTTCCTATAACATCGAACAGAGGATTGTGTGGGGCCTTTAATTCAAACATTATTAAGCAAACACAGCAGCTAATTAGCAAGGACTATACGGGTAAAAAGGTATCGGTTTTTGCAATTGGCAAAAAGGGGAATGACGCGTTTTCTAAGAAGAAAATGGTTATTGCAAATAAAAGCACTGTTTTTGACGATTTAACTTTTGAGAACGTTGCCGATATTGCTGAAATATTAATGGGCAAATTTGTTTCTGGAGAGTTTGATAAAATAGACATTGTTTACAATAAGTTTAAAAACGCAGCCACTCAAGAAGTAATGACGGAGCAATTTTTACCAATTGTTCCCTCTCAAGAAGGGGGAAATGTAAATTTGGATTACATTTTTGAACCTTCAAAGGCTGAAATTGTGGAACAGTTAATTCCTAAGTCTTTAAAAACACAATTATATAAAGGCATTAGAGATTCTTTTGCCAGTGAACATGGAGCACGTATGACAGCCATGCATAAAGCTACAGATAATGCAACAGAGCTAAGAGACCAACTTAAATTAACCTACAATAAAGCGCGTCAAGCGGCTATTACCAACGAAATTCTTGAAATTGTTGGCGGTGCTGAGGCACTTAATAATTAGGCAAAGCCAAATTATTAAAATGAGGAAGCTTTAAACAACTAATTTAACTTATTGCTACCCTAAGGCCTCCAGATAGCTAGCGGATTGGAGGATCTCAAAATATACGGCCTCACAATTTGTGGGGCTTTTTTTATGGCATTAATTTTGAAAAGGTATCTTTATAACGGTAATAAAAACATCATGAAAAAAATTAAACAGACATCATTATTTCTTTTGCTATTCATATTAGTAATATTTATATCAAAGTGTAGTAGTGCACAAAAACTTCAAGGCAAAATACCTTTAGAAACTGGAATAGTATATTATCAAACTTGGATTGCTGGTATAAAAGGGGGAGGTTCTGGTGTAAATTTATATATCCCAATCATATCAAACGCAAATAAGATTGAGCTAGATAGTGTTTACTTTCATGGAAAGGCAGCTAAATTGGAAGCGTATAGTGACTCATTGTTCATTGGTCGTTTTAAAACAAACATTAATCAAAAAAAGGATATGATTTTAAGTAGCGATCCTCTTCAAGAATATGGTAACCAAGTGCCTAAACTTGAAAAAGAAATCCCTTTTAAATTGAAAGAGAATCAATGTGTAATTAGCTATAAAGAAGGGAACAAAATCAAGTATTATAAGATTGAAAACATTAAAAAAAAGGAATTACCTGCCTACCCAAGCGCACCACATAAGAAGGAATAATGTATTTTTGCTTTGCAATAACTAAAAATGTATTTTTAGAAGCATAAAAAAGCATTCATTGAGCGTATTAAAAAAGTTTTTTAAAGACACTGTAGTTTATGGTTTAGCCACGGTTTTACCGCGTTTGATGAATTTTATTTTAGTTCCACTTCATACAGGTAAATTAGAAACATCCAGCTATTCAGATAACACGACGTTTTATGTTTATGCCGCTTTTTTCAACGTTTTATTGACCTACGGTATGGAAACAGCTTTTTTTAGGTTTTTCAATAAATCTAATGAAAAAGAAAAGGTGTTCTCTACGACATTCATAAGTTTAATAGTTACCACGCTTTTATTTTTAGCGTTGGTATTGGCATTTAACCAACAGCTTTCCGAATGGTTAAATATGTCACCAAAATATTTTAAAATACTTATTGGCTTGTTGGTTTTGGACACCGTTGTAGTAGCACCTTTTGCCTATTTAAGAGCCACAGGAAGACCAATTAAATTCGCGGCTATTAAAATTGCTAATATCGTTATTTATGTAATTCTAAATTATTTCTTCCTTTGGGCTATCCCAAAATATAATATCGCCTTTCCTAATTATGATAAATCGGATTTAGTTCAGTATATCTTTATATCCAATTTAGCAGCGAGCGTTGTAACTTTTTTTATGCTGGTTCCGTATTTCCTTAAAACCAAATTAGAGTTTAGTATATCTCTTTTAAAACAATTATTAAACTATGGATGGCCAATAATGGTGGCAGGTTTGGCATATGTAATTAATGAAAATTTTGATAAATGGTTACTTCCTTATTTACTAGGGAAAGATATAAATGGCGCCTATAGTGCTTGTTATAAAATTGCGATGTTTATGACTATTTTTATTCAAGCTTTTCGTTTAGGAGCAGAACCATTTTTCTTTTCACATTCAAAAGAGATAAATGCCAAAGAAACCTACGCTTTAATTATGAAATATTTTGTAATTGCTGGTAGTTTTATGCTGGTTTTTATTATTTCGTATTTAGATATATTTAAAATAGCATTAGTTAAAGACGAAAGTTATTGGCAAGCCATTTCTATCGTGCCAATAGTATTAGTTGCTAACTTATGTTTGGGCATTTATTTCAATTTGGCTATTTGGTACAAACTCACCGACAAAACAAGATATGGTATGTATTTATCAATGGTTGGAGCCATTATCACCATTGTTTTTAATGTTGTAATGATTGATAAAATAGGATTTATTGCTTCAGCTTGGGCAACTTTGGCGGCCTATGGCATAATGATGGTATTATCATATCTAATGGGTCAAAATCATTATAATGTCCCTTACGATCTTAAGAGAATAGTAGGTTATTTGATGCTAGCAATTGTTTTATCTATTATTAGCTTAAACACAAATACCAATTATTATATAAACACCTTTTTAGTTTTGTTATTTTTGGGATTAACAATGTTGTTCGAACAAAACGAATTAAGGAAATTATTAAAACGATAACATGCAAATGAAAATCATTAACAAATCATCGCACGATTTACCAAATTATGAAACCATTGCATCGGCAGGAATGGATTTAAGAGCAAATTTAAATGCTCCAATTATTATAAAACCATTAGAACGCACCATTGTAAAAACAGGATTATTTATAGAATTACCTATTGGGTTTGAAGCACAAGTTAGACCAAGAAGTGGATTGGCGGCTAAAAAAGGGATTACTGTTTTAAACGCTCCCGGAACTATTGACGCCGATTATCGAGGAGAAATAGGCGTTATTTTAGCGAATATTTCAAACGAAAACTTTGTGATTGAACATGGCGAACGTATAGCGCAATTAGTGATTGCTAAACATGAACGCGCCGAATGGTTGCAAGTAACATAAACAGTTTCTCCCCTTTGGGGAGATAAAGAGGGGAATATGAAAATAATAGTACCAATGGCGGGACGAGGGTCTCGTTTAAGACCACATAGTTTAACAGTACCAAAACCATTGATTCCTGTTGCTGGCCAGCCCATTGTTCACAGATTAGTAAAAGATATTGCTAAAGTTTTAAAAGAACCTATTGACGAAATAGCCTTTGTTCTTGGCGATCCCGCATGGTTTGGAAATGATGTCGTTGCGAGTTTACAAAAACTCGCCAATGAATTGGGGGCAAAAGCATCAATTTACCGCCAAGATCAACCTTTAGGTACAGGTCATGCCATTATGTGCGCCAAAGAATCCTTGTCAGGGCCAGCCGTAATTGCCTATGCCGACACCCTTATTCGAGCCAAATTTAGTTTAGATCCCGAAGCTGATGCCGTTATTTGGGTAAAGCAAGTCGACAAACCCGAAGCTTTTGGTGTTGTTAAATTAAACGCAAAAGACGAAATTGTTGAATTGGTTGAAAAACCGAAAGATTTTGTGAGTGATTTAGCGGTAATTGGGATATACTACTTTAAAGATGTGAGCGTTTTAAAACAGGAGTTACAACATGTGTTGGATAACAACATTGTAAATGGTGGAGAGTATCAAATTAACGATGGGATTAAAGGGATGATGGCGAAAGGGAAAATCTTTAAAACTGGACAGGTAGATGAATGGATGGATTGTGGCAACAAAGCGGTAACCGTGGAAACAAATACCAGGATGTTAAGATTTTTACAAGCTGATGGAGAAGAACAAATGATTGCGTCTTCTGTTAAAACGAACAATTCCAAAATAGTGGAACCATGTTTTATTGGTAAAAATGTTGTTTTAAATAACGCGACCATTGGTCCAAACGTTTCCATTGGAGAGCATTGTATTATTGAAAATGCATCCATTAAAAACAGCTTAATACAAACACACACCACCATCAAAAATGCGTATTTAGACAATGCAATGATTGGCAACCATGTGTGTTTTGACGGTAATTTTAAAACTGTTAGTATTGGGGATTACTCGGTTTTGGAATAATTCCCATGAAGGTAGGAATCCTATTATAAAAATTTATTTAAACCATAAAAACAACAGCTTAACTAAAGGAAAATAACCTAATGATTGAGCCAAATAATAGCAAATAGTTACGTTAGGGATTGCAACGACATCCTTTTTACCTAAACAAATAAGTGTCATTACGAGGAGACACGACGAAGTAATCTCTTAAAGTTGGAGGGACTGCCACAGAAAATTAGAAATTTTCCTCGCAATGACGATTTAAAAAGATATAGTGGAAAGCCCGACCCTTGTGGTAACGCCCAAATAAAATTATTGCATCAGGCATTTATGAAACACAAAATTTACATACTGGTTATTTTCTTTGGAATACTATTTGTTCCACAGACGCAGTATGCTCAAGTAGATTTTAATAAAAAGCCGGACGATGATTTGGGTGATATAGATGATACATTTCAAGAATTATTTTTTGAAGCGTTAAAGCAAAAAGGGATTGAAAATTATGACCGGTCTGTTACGGCGCTTTTAAAGTGTATTGCATTGGATAATTCACAATCGGTTTTATACTATGAGCTAGGGAAAAATTACATTCAACTTAAAAATTTTGGAGCTGCCGAAGACGCCTTAAAAACAGCAGTTGACAAACAACCGGAGAATGAATGGTATTTAGATGCCCTGTATGGTTTGTATGTGCTGGAAAATGACACTGATAAGGCTATAAAAACATTAAAACAACTCGTAACGTATCACCCAGATTATAAAGAAGATTTAGTAGGGCTTTATGTGACTGTAAAAAAGTTTAAGGACGCATTAAAATTATTGGATGAGCTTGATGCTGAAAACGGTATTACCGCTAAGAGAGATTATATACGAAACCAAATTTATGCCGTTACTGGCAAAAAAAAAGATCAAATAAAAAACCTCGAAGAACGCCTTGATAACAACCCAGATAATGAGTCGAATTATTTAGCGCTCATTTATAGGTATAGCGAAAATAATGAAAAAGAGAAGGCTTTCGAAACCGCCAAGGAATTATTAAAAAACAATCCAAATTCTCAGATGGTTCATCTCGCACTTTATAAATTTTATTTAGAGGATAATGAAACGGATAAAGCCATAAAATCCATGAAGATTGTCATTCAAAGTCCCCAAATAAAACCAGAGGCAAAACTTAAAGTGCTTTCTGATTTTGTAAATTTTGTCGGGGATAATCCACAATATGAATCGGAATTAGTGGAGGCCACTACCTTATCAGGAGACACCAATAACTCCAAATCTATAATTCAAATCGCACAATACTATTTAAAAAAAGGCGATAAAGCTAAGGCCCAAATATATTACCGACAAGCGTTGGAACTGGAGCCAGATAATTTTGGAATATTACGAAATAGTTTATTGCTATACCTTGATTTAAAGGAATATAATTTAGCCATAGAGAAAAGTAATGATGCACTACAAAAATATCCTGCTCAACCTATAATCTATTTAATAAATGGTGTTGCTTTTAACGAAGTTAAAAAACCCAATGAAGCCATTAACATTTTAGAAGCGGGTTTAGATTATATTATTGAGGACTCTAAAATGGAAGCCGATTTTTATAATCAATTGAGCATCTCCTATTCCCTGTTAAACAATATGACGAAAGCCAAAGCGTTTAGCGATAAGGCAAAACAAGTATTAAACCCCAATTAAAAACGCG
>CAXBHA010000003.1:0-24051 GCA_963974955.1 uncultured Yeosuana sp.
GATTTGGTTGACATAAACACCGTTACGCTTCTTACCGATGCGTCTGATTTAAACAACGGAAAAGCCATTTTTGAACAAAATTGTATTGCTTGCCATATGGCTGATGGTGGTGGTGGTATTGGTCCAAACTTAACCGATAATCATTGGATTTTAGGGGGGGGTATTAAAAACGTATTCCATACCATTTCTGAAGGAGGGCGTGATGGAAAAGGTATGATATCCTGGAAGCAAAGCTTCAATCCATCTGAAATAGCACAAGTATCTAGCTATGTACTATCACTACAAGGCACTACACCAGCAAACCCCAAAGCTCCAGAAGGAGATGTTTGGGTTGATTAAACCATTAAAACATCATTAATCGCCTCAACAGTCGTAGAAATTGATTCTACTATGAAATCAATACATTAAAATATAAAACCAAAAAAAGGCGACTTGTTCATCAATAAAAGTCCTCTTTTTTGAGTTCTATCTTCGTTTACTTAAAAAATGGATACTTCAGAAAAAGAAAAATTTAGAGATTCAATAGGAACCATTACTGAGGAAGGAAAACGCGCTTGGGTGTTTCCGAAGAAACCTAGTGGGAAATTCTATGAATATCGAAAAATAGTCAGTTATTTTCTTTTGATTTTTTTGATCTCTGCACCTTTTATAAAAATAAATGGGAATCAATTTTTGATGTTCAATATTTTAGAACGTCGATTTAATATTTTTGGTTTTCCGTTTTGGCCCCAAGATTTTTATTTATTTGTGCTCTCTTTGCTTATTGGAGTTATTTTCATAACCCTATTCACTGTTGCCTTTGGTCGTGTTTTTTGTGGATGGATTTGTCCCCAGACTATTTTTATGGAAATGGTTTTTAGACGTATTGAATTTTGGATTGATGGTGACAGAGGCAAACAAATCAAATTAAAAAAGCAACCATGGAATGCCGAAAAAATAAGAAAACGGTTATTAAAATGGTTTGTTTTTTTAATTATATCATTTCTAATTGCTAATGTTTTTTTAGCCTATTTAATTGGCAGCGATAACCTTATCCAATATATTGTTGAGGGACCGGCAGAACATGTATCCACCCTTTTTCCGTTGTTAATTTTTACAGGTGTATTTTATTTTATATTTGCTTGGTTTAGAGAACAAGTTTGTATCATTGCTTGTCCTTACGGACGCTTACAAGGTGTTTTATTAGACAATAAATCTATCGTCGTTGCTTATGACTATAAACGTGGAGAAGCTGAAAATGGACGAAAAAAATGGCGCAATGGTGAGGATAGAAAATCGTTAGGTCATGGTGATTGTATCGATTGTTTTCAATGCGTTCATGTTTGCCCAACTGGAATTGATATTAGAAACGGCACTCAATTAGAATGTGTTAACTGCACGGCCTGTATTGATGAGTGTGATGACATTATGGAAAAAGTAGGACTTGATAAAGGACTTATTCGCTATGCCAGTGAAGCAGAAATAGAAAATAAAGAACCTTTTAAGCTTACTGCAAGAATGAAAGGATATATTGCCGTTCTCACCATTTTAACTGGAGTTTTTATAGGTATGCTCTTTTTAAGAAACGATGTAGAAGCCACCATATTGAGGCTTCCAGGTCAATTATATGAGCGTAAAGCGAATAATATGATTAGCAATGTATTTACTTATAAATTGGTAAATAAAACGACCAAGGAAATTGATGATGTCGATTTTAAACTAAGAAAATATAAAGGCACCATAAAATTAGTATCAACCAAAGATAATTTCATCGTTCCATCTCAAGGAATTGCAGAGGGAACCTTATTTATTGAAATTAATAAAAGCGATTTATATGGTGACAAAAATAAATTAATGATTGACGTTTATAGTCATGATAAATTGATTGAAACTACTACCGTTAACTTTTTAGGCCCTAGAAGTTATAATTAACAGTTTGCAGTAAGCAGTAATAGTGGGCAGTGGGCATGTATCAATTAAAAAGCATTAGGGATTGAGGCATTGTTGAAGCTCTTTTTATTGTTACCTTAAGCGTAGTTAAAGGTTAAACAATAAAAAAAGCGACTGCCGAAAGCCCGACCTAAGTTAAAAACGAAGGTAATGCAATAAAAAAATAAATTAATAATATTCTGAAATAGCCTTTTGACTATGCTCAAGGTGACAATTTTAGAATGAAAAAACAGGAATTATGAAATTTAATTGGGGAACAGGAATCGTCTTAGCATTTATAGGCTTTATTACGTTTATCATGTATTTTGTAATAACCATGAATTTTAGCGATAAATACAATCATGATTTGGTAACCGAAGATTATTATAATGTGGAACTTGCTTATCAAGATGAAATAGATAAACTTAACAATTCTAAATTACTTAAAGAAAATATCTCTTGGGCCAAAACAAGTGAAGGGTTGCGCATTCAATTTCCACAAAATTTTGATTTTAATAAAATTACAGGGCATGTGTTCCTATATAGACCATCTAACAAACACTTGGATTTTGAAACTCCAATTTCATTATCTGAATCTTATTTGCTCGTACCTGACAAACGTTTATTAGATGGTCGTTGGAACCTAACTGTCGATTGGCAATATAATGGCAAAGCCTATCTATATAAGGCATCAATCACATATTAATAATGTTAATATCTGCATTTGTACTGGGTTTATTAGGAAGTTTTCACTGCGTTGGTATGTGTGGCCCCATTGCATTTGTATTGCCTGTAGATAGATCTAATGCTTATAAAAAGGCACTTCAAATTACCATGTATCATTTTGGAAGGCTCATATCCTACAGCATTATTGGTCTGGTTTTTGGTTTAGTGGGTAAAGGGTTTTATCTTTTTGGTTTTCAACAACAACTGTCTATTATTATCGGGGTTATCATGATAACTCTGGTTCTCATACCTTCTAAAACAATTAATAATTATAACGTTTCAAAACCTGTTTTTATAATAATATCCAAAGTAAAATCAGGTTTGGGTGCGGCTTTAAAGAAAAAGACTGTCGATACTTTTTTAACCATAGGTTTTTTAAATGGTTTTTTACCATGTGGTTTGGTTTACATGGCTGTTTTTGGAGCAATTGCGAGTGGTAATGCTCTTGAAGGAAGTATATATATGGCATTTTTTGGACTTGGAACGATTCCGTTAATGACCACGGCCATTTACTTTGGGCAGTTTTTAAAAGGCACTATGCGGCAAAAAATTCAAAAAGCAATCCCCGTTTTTGTGGTAATGATTGGGGTTTTATTTATTCTTCGTGGTCTTGGTTTGGGTATTCCATACCTTTCTCCTGCTCCAGTTCATGATTTGGTTTCAAATACCATGAACTGCCACTAAGCCTTTATTTACTGCACTTCAGTTATAAAATCTATATCATTTTTTATTCAAAATGTTAAATTTTTACAAAATTTAGTAGTTTTATTTTCTTTTTTGATAGTAATACTATTATATTTGCGTAAAAATAAATTAATTATGAATAGTTTACTTTCAAATTTAAAAATTGCTGTTCCTGAAAAAATCTATGTAAAAGATCCGGAATCATCTGCATTAGGAAAGCGAATCATAGAACATAGTATTGTTTTAATTAATGATATTGGTTTTGATGCTTTTACCTTTAAAAAACTTGGTACTTTAATAGGCTCAAACGAAAGTTCTATTTACCGTTATTTTGAAAGTAAACACAAACTTTTACTCTATTTATCATCATGGTATTGGGCATGGATTGAATACCAATTGGTGTTTGAAACGCATAGTTTAAATCCATTCGATAAACTTGAAAAAGCTATTGAGATTGTTACTAGAACTATAAAAGAAGATTCAAATTTTTCTCATATTAATGAAGTCATTCTAAATCGAATAATGGTAAACGAAAATTCTAAATCTTTTTTAACTAAAGAAGTCGATAAAGAAAATAAAGATGGCTACTTTGTGGTATATAAAAGTATTGTGCACCGCCTTAGAGATATGATAAAAACGATTAAGCCAGACTATAAATTCCCATCAAGTCTTGCCAGTACTATTCTTGAAGGTAGTTTACATCAACATTTTTTAAAAGACCATTTTATATCTATAACCGATTGTAGCGATGGACTTTCCCCTACCGATTTTATGAAAAACCTTGTTCTTAGCTCATTGAAATCCTAACTATGGAAAATAAACAAATGACCCCTTGGCAACGTTTAGTTGGCTTGCTACAATTGGAAAAAAGAGACATCTTACAGATTTTCTATGAAGGTATAGTGGTGTTATCACTACCTCTTGGTATTCAGGCCATTATAAATTTAATTCAAGGTGCCCAAATATCTACCTCTTGGATAATCTTGGTAATTATAGTAACATTAGGTGTGGCCTTTTCGGGTGTGCTACAATTGATGCAACTAAGAATTATAGAAACGATTCAGCAGCGCATTTTCACTAGATCGTCTTTTGAATTAGCATATCGTTTTCCCAAGATAAAAATGTCTGAATTACGTGATTACTATCCACCAGAATTAGCCAATCGCTTTTTTGACACATTAACCATACAAAAAAGTTTATCAAAAATTTTGATCGATGTGCCAACAGCCGTTTTACAAATTTTATTTGCTTTAATCCTGCTATCATTTTATCATCCTTTCTTTATCATTTTTGGGCTGTTATTAATGGTTCTGGTTTTTGTGGTATTCAAATTTACCGCGAAAAAAGGATTGGAAACTAGTTTAAAAGAATCTAAAAACAAATATAAAGTAGCTCATTGGATTCAAGAAATTGCGCGTTCTGTAATAAGTTTTAAATTATCTGGAAGTACCAGTTTAGGAATAAGTAAGAATGATGATTTGGTTAGTGGTTATTTAAAAGCCAGAGAAAGTCATTTTAGGATTCTAATGCTTCAATTTATACAGATGATAAGCTTTAAGGTTGTAGTTACTTCAAGTTTATTGTTGATTGGAGGTGCTTTGGTTTTAAATCAAGAAATGAATATAGGGCAGTTTGTTGCTGCAGAAATCATCATACTTTTAGTTATTGCCTCGGTTGAAAAACTAATCTTAGGTTTAGAATCATTTTACGATACTTTAACTTCTCTAGAGAAAATAGGTCAAATTGTTGATAAAGATTTAGAGAGTCAAAGTGGAGAAACACCACAATTCAGTAAAGGCTTAAATATAGAGTTAGAAAATGTTTCTTATAAGGTTAATAATAGAGAGAAACATATTTTAAAAGATATCTCATTAAAAATAAACCCAAAAAGTAGACTTTTAATTACCGGGGAAAGTGGCTCAGGAAAATCTACTTTACTTCGATTAATTGCTGGCCTCATTCAAGCTACCGGTGGTCATGTTTATATAAACGACATGTCTATTCATAGTTTGTACTTAAATTTTTATCGATCTCAATTGGGATTATCCTTATCTGATGAAAACCCGTTTGAAGGATCTATTCGAGAAAATTTAACCTTTTCAAATTCAGCTATTACAGATGAGAAGGTTTACGAAATCCTTGATGTCGTTGGCCTTAAATCTTTTATAAAGGAACAACCTGAAGGATTGAACACGATACTCTATCCAGATGGAAGACAAATGTCATACACATTATCTAAAAAAATTGTTTTAGCTCGCGCCATTTTAAAAAATCCTAAGGCACTTATCCTTGAAGATGCTTTAGATAGATTTAATAGAGCAGAAACAAAATCAATTGTAGATTATTTATCTCACCCAGACAGACCTTGGGCGCTTATTGTTGTAAGTTTTAGTACTGTTTGGACCAATAAATGTACCGAAATCATCACCTTAGAAAAAGGTCAAATCAAATCTAAAAAAGCCTAAGTTATGCTCAATATATCTCATAACCAATTGAATAAACAAATAGACTTAGCTGTGTATAAGTCTGGAAAAAACATCATGAATGTTAAGTATTATAAATACTTAAACAGGTTTTTGTTAGCGGCAGCTATTATCTTATTAATTGTACTTTTTTTACCATGGACACAAAATATCACTGGTCAAGGTTTGGTAACCACCTTAAAACCCGATCAGCGACCACAAACCATACAGTCTCAAATTCCTGGGCGTATTGAAGAATGGTTTGTACAAGAAGGTGATTACGTAAAAAAAGGCGATACCATTTTAAGAATTTCTGAAGTGAAAAGTGAATATTTTGACGATAAACTAGTAGAAAGAACCAATGAACAGATTGAAGCAAAATCATCATCTGTCACTGCTTACGGAGGAAAAGTAGATGCTTTAAACAGGCAAGTTTCTGCTTTGATGAATGATCAAAAACTAAAAATGCAACAAACTCAAAATAAGCTTTTACAATCGCACTTAAAAGTAAAAAGCGATAGTATCGATTTAGAAGCTGCAAAAACCAATATTAAAATTGCTGAAACTCAATTTAACCGAATTCAAACGTTGCAAGATGAAGGTTTAAAAGCTATTAAAGACGTTGAAGAAAAACGTTTAAAACTTCAAGAAACACAAGCTAAACTTATTTCCCAAGAAAATAAATATTTAGCGAGTCAGAACGAAGTTATAAATGCACAAATAGAACTTTCAAGAATTACCGCTGGATATGCCGATAAAATATCGAAAGCACAAAGCGATATGTACACCGCTCAATCTAATGGTTTTGATGCCAAAGCACAAGTAACAAAACTGGAAAACGAATACACAAATTACAAAATGCGAAACAGTTTACTTTATGTAACTGCACCTCAAAATGGCTATATAAATAAAGCGCTTACCGGTGGCATTGGTGTCACTTTTAAAGAAGGCGACCAATTGGTTGGTATTATGCCAGCACAATATGATTTAGCCGTTGAAACCTTTGTAAGCCCCATAGATTTGCCCCTTTTACACTTAGATGAAAAAGTTCGTGTACAATTTGATGGTTGGCCAGCAATTGTTTTTAGCGGTTGGCCTAATGTATCTTACGGAACTTATGGAGCTAAAGTAGTAGCCATCGAAAACTTTATAAGTGATAACGGAAAATATAGAATTCTACTAGCACCCGATGAAACCGATCATACATGGCCAGAAGCCATTCGTGTAGGCTCAGGCGCACGTACCATTGCTTTGCTAGAAGATGTTCCCATTTGGTTTGAATTATGGCGACAAATAAACAGCTTCCCTCCTAACTATTACAAACCTGAAGGAAGTAAACAGTTAGACTCAAAAAAAGACATGAAATGAGAAATTTACTAGTTATTATCTGGTTATTAACAAGTAGTATTCTAGTTGCTCAGGATAGCATATCTGTAATTAGCTTGTCTGAATATTTAGGGTATGTAAAAACGTTTCATCCCATAGTAAAACAGGCAAATTTAATAATTAATGAAAGTGAAGCTAAATTACTAAAAGCCCGTGGTGCATTCGACCCAAAATTGGAAGTTGACTATGACAGAAAAAAATTCAAAAACACAGAATATTATGATAAGCTAAATGCTGCTTTTAAAATACCCACTTGGTATGGTATAGAATTAAAAGCAAACTTTGAAGAAAATGATGGTCTTTTTCTAAATCCTGAAGCTAACCTTCCAGAAGATGGATTGTATAGTGCTGGTGTGTCTGTTTCAGTTGCTCGTGGCTTTCTTATTAACAAACGCATGGCTATCTTAAAACAGTCTAAAATATTTGTAAAGCAAGCAAAGATGGATAGACAGTTGTTAGTCAATAATATTTTGTACGAGGCTACTTTAACCTATTTTAATTGGTTAAGAACTTATAACGAAAAACGAGTGTATGAAGATTTTTTAGTGAATGCAAAAATGCGATTTGAAGGTATAAAAAGAAGTTACAGAGAAGGTGAAATGCCAGCAATTGATACAGTTGAAGCTAGAATTGCGTTCAATGATAGAAAGTTAAACTTAGAAAAATCTAGAATTAAATTTGTGAAATCATCCTTAGAACTTTCAAACTATTTGTGGCTTAATGAAAATACACCAATAGAAATTAAAGATAATGTGATTCCAGATGTAGATACTTTTCTATCGGTTGATGTGACTTTAAACACATCAGAGTTAGACATTGAAGCTCTAGATATTACTAATCATCCAAAGCTACAGTCCTTAGATTATAAATTACAAAGTTTAAACATTGAAAGGCGATTAAAACTCAATAACTTACTCCCGCAAATAGATTTGCAATATAATTTTTTATCAGAAACACCAGATATTTCGCGTTCGTTTAGTACATCGGCTTACAAAAGCGGGTTAAATATTAGTTTTCCACTTTTTTTAAGAAAAGAACGTGGCGATTTAAGATTGGCTAAAATTAAAATGCAGGATACAAAATTTGAAATTCAATCTACAGAGGTCACTTTAAAAAATAAAATTGATGCAATAAACCAAGAATTACAATCTTTTGTATCTCAAAATGGATTCACTAGAGTTATTGTTGATGATTACGATACGATGCTAAAAGCTGAGGAACGAAAATTCTTTTTAGGAGAAAGTTCTTTATTTTTAGTAAACTCAAGAGAATCAAAATTAATAGACGCAAAACTAAAAGCCATAGAATTGGAGAACAACTTCTTTAACACCAAAGCTGGTTTATTTAATGTGCTCGCTATTTCTGATGTTGATGTAAATTAAAAAAAGGAGCAAACTATCATTGGTTACTCCTTTTTTAAAGTTAATCTTATAAATAAATTATATTTTAAAAGTTATAACTGGAAGCGTTGCATGATTTGCAACATCTTCTCCTACACTACCTTCAAAAAAAAATGAGTTAATCCTTTTTTACCATGTGGTTTGGTTTACATGGCTGTTTTTGGAGCAATTGCGAGTGGTAATGCTCTTGAAGGAAGTATATATATGGCATTTTTTGGACTTGGAACGATTCCGTTAATGACCACGGCCATTTACTTTGGGCAGTTTTTAAAAGGCACTATGCGGCAAAAAATTCAAAAAGCAATCCCCGTTTTTGTGGTAATGATTGGGGTTTTATTTATTCTTCGTGGTCTTGGTTTGGGCATACCCTATATCTCACCTTCTCCAAGTGTTGAAATGACCAACAATTCAATAAACTGCCATTAATCTATTTTTAATCCGTGTATAGAATAACATTTTTAGACTAGGTATTTTAGAAGAAAAATAGTACCTTTAGAATCGTGTAACGATAACGTATTTAGGTTATTATTTATCGTTATTTTAAACATTGATTTTTTATTACTTCTGAAGCAATAATGCTCAAAAAACAATTAAATATTTAAATATGAAAAGAAAAGCGGAAGCCGTTTGGACAGGCACTGGAAAAGATGGGAAGGGCCATTTATCATCACAAAGCAAGGTTTTAAATAAAACTCAATATTCGTTCTCCTCACGGTTCGAAAACGGTATTGGCACCAACCCAGAAGAATTAATTGCAGCCGCACATGCGGGTTGTTTTACCATGAAATTGGCCTTTAATTTACAAGCCAAAAACTACATCCCAGAATCGTTAAATACATCTTGTGAAATCACTCTAGAAGACGGTGCTGTTACCAGTTCCCATTTAGTTTTAAAGGCAAAAGTTAACGGAGTAAATAATAAAGAATTTACAGAATTAGTGAAAGATGCGGAGTTAAACTGTCCCATTTCAAAATTATTAGACACTAAAATCACCGTTGAATTTACTTTGAATGGTTAAAATATATTTAAAGAGGCTGTCTGAAAAGTGTCATTCTGAATAAAAATGAAGAATCCATTGAAAATCAAATTGTTGATAATTAGGTAAAAATAAGATTTTTCGACTACGCTCAAAATGACAATCAAAACACTTTTCAGACAGCCTCTTTAAAAAAGATTGTCACTTTAAGCTTTAAAACTTAAACTTTAAATGTTATTACCGGCAAACTTGCATGATTAGCGAGATCTTCACCAATACTTCCTTCTAAAAAATGAGCAATACCCTTCCTACCATGCGTTGGAATAGCAATAATATCTGCACCTATTTTTTTAGAAAAATATAATATTCCTTCTTCTGGCGAATAGTCTGATACAAAATGAACGTCTTTCATTCGTTTCAAATCTCCATCAGCCTTCATCAAGAATTTCATTACATTTTGCTCTATTTCAGCAGTGTTTTTAAACTTATCGTTTGGTAGGTTAACATAAACCAAACTAACATTCGCCTTGTTAAACATCTTAATAACATTAAGGTACGGTTTAATGGCTTCTTCACTAAAATCGCAAGCAAACACAACGTTTTTAAAATCTACATTTTCCAATTCATTTTTAACAACCAATACAGGTACGTTGGAGTTTCTAACAACCCGTTCTGTGTTAGAGCCTATAACAAATTCCTTGACACCACTTATTCCGTGAGATCCCATAACAATAAGATCGGCATTATGTTTAATGGCTATTTCATTTACCTCACGAAATACTTTAAACTGTTTTATAATAGGTGTTAGCTTAATGTCTTTTAGATACTCCTTTTTAAGAAATATAGTTAGTTCCTGTTCTGCCAATTTATAAAAGAACATGGATTTTTCCATTTGATCACCACCTGTAGATGTGAGCATAATATCAGACATTTCCAACATGTTTAAAACAATGATTTCAGCTTTGTTTTTTCTAGCCAAAGCTGCTGCTGTTTTTAAAGCATATTCTGAATGTTCTGAAAAGTCAATTGGGACAATAATTTTTTTCATGTTTTTACCATTTGCAAATCAATAAATCAACCTAAAATATTTTTAAAAAGAAGGTTGGTTTTAATCATTGTTTAAGTTGTTTAAATTTACTTGGTTTCAGAATGATAGGTTATTAAACAGTCATTGAAAACAATTGCACATCTGGGGTTGTTCTTTGTAATAGCAGGTCGAATGCCATACAAATGTTTCTAACAAAAGGTTGTCCTTTTGGCAATATTTTAATTGATTTTGAATGTATTTCTAAAAGGTCGTCACGTTCCATTTCCTTGAGTTTTATTAACACTTCTGGAATTTCAGGGAAATTCATAGACTCTAATTCCCATGAGGTTTCAAAACCACACATTAAATTAAGAATATGTCTTCGTATAACCAAATCTTCTTCATTTAAAATATGTCCTCTATAAACTGGTAACCTGTTTTGTTCTAATAATTCGTAGTATTGTTCAAGTACTTTTACGTTTTGCCCAAATCCGTACCAACTATCACCAATAGATGAAACCCCTAAACCAATCATGGTTTGTGTTTTAGAAGCCGTATATCCCATAAAGTTTCTATGCAACTTTTTCTTTTGCATGGATTTATAAAGTGAATCTGTAGTTAATGAAAAGTGGTCCATTCCTATTTCATGATATCCAACTTCGGTTAATAGTTGTTTGCCCAATTCATATTGTTGGCGTTTTAATTCGGCTTTTGGTAAATCGGAATCCTTAAAACCACGTTGACCATTTCCTTTAATCCAAGGCACATGGGCGTAACTATAAAAAGCTAACCTGTCTGGAGCCAGCTCTTTGGTTTTCAAAATTGTTTGTTCAACATGTTCCATTGTTTGAAATGGCAACCCAAAAATAATATCGTGTCCTACAGATAAATAACCTATTTCTCTAGCCATTTCTGTGGCTCGTTTTACATTTTCAAACGGTTGGATTCTGTGAATGGCTTTTTGAACGGTGCTATTATAATCTTGCACACCATAACTAACTCGTCTAAAACCAACATTAAATAAGGCTTGTAAATGTTCACGCGTCGTATTATTTGGGTGTCCTTCAAAACTAAATTCATGCCCTTCGGCAAGAACAGATTTCTGAAAAATGCCATTTATTAATCGCTTTAAATTTTTTGGATTAAAAAAGGTGGGGGTACCTCCTCCAAGGTGCAACTCCTTAATAATTGGCTTTTCATCAAAAAGTTCCAAATACAAATCCCACTCTTTTAAAACGGCGTCTATATAAGGAGATTCTACATCGTGTTGTTTTGTTATACGTTTATTACATCCACAAAACGTACACAAACTTTCACAAAAGGGCATGTGTATATACAAACTTATACCTTCTTTCGCATTACTTTCATTAAACGATTTGATTACAGACGATTTCCAATTTTTTAAAGAAAACGTATCGTTATTCCAATAAGGAACTGTTGGATAACTGGTATATCGCGGCCCAGCAATATTATATTTATTTACTAATGATTTATTCATATCTTCAAACTTAGTTCAAAATTAACTGAATAGAAAATTTAAAAACATGATATTGGTCATAATGATATTTGCAAACGGTGAAAAATAAGCTTAACTTTATTGAAAATTAAACATAAAATCTTACAAAATATTATGAAAAAAACAGCAGTTTTAACCATGGCAACTCTATTGCTCCTTACCGTAGCATGTAAAAAAATAAACAAAGAAAAGACCGAAGAATTGGCTCCAGATAAAGAGCAAGTGACTTCCAATGTTGAAGTGATAAAAATTGCTCTTGAACCAAAAAGTGATAGTAATGTATCTGGTACTGTTACCTTTACACAAGAAAATGGATCAGTAACGATGGTGGCAGAAATGGAAGGATTAACTGAAGGGGCTCACGCTATTCATATTCATGAAAAAGCAGATTGTTCTTCACCTGACGGAAAATCAACTGGAGGTCACTGGAATCCTACGGCTCAACCACATGGCAAATGGGGTTCTCCTGAGGGTTACCATAAAGGTGATATTGGAAACTTTACTGCCAGTGCAGACGGCAAAGGTTCTATAACCTTTACAACAGATGAGTGGTGTATAGGCTGTGGAGATGAAACAAAAGATATTATAGGCAAAGGTGTAATTGTACACGCTGGAACAGATGATTTCACAACACAACCAACGGGTGATGCTGGAGGTCGAGTAAGTTGTGCCGGAATTATTAAATGATACAAATAAAATAAATGAATGGAAAGCTACTTATTAAAGTAGCTTTTTTGTATTTATTTTATTACTTTAGAACCATAAAATCTTTGTATGCAGTTAAACATACTTATTGAAAAATTTCAACAGAAAAACGAGGAAGCATTTGAAGAACTATACAATAGGTATAGCAAAAGTATGCATGGTGTTATTTACAACATTGTAAGAGATCATGGTATTGCTGATGAAATTATGCAGGAAGTTTTTATTGAGGCATGGAACAATTCCAGTAGTTATTCTGTGGAAAAAGAACGTTTTTTTACATGGCTTTTAAAAATATCTCGAAATGCTGCTATGGAAAAAAGGGCCTCGAAAAATTTGAATGATGAAGATAACACCCAAAAGGTCGATTTTTTCGCAGACATTATACAAAACAATATCAGTGTAGATTCCCAAACTGAAGACTTAGGAATAGAATTGTTTGTTTCTAAATTGGCCAATAGTTGTATTGAAGTGATTGAACTTTTATATTTTAAAGGATACAGTCAACAAAAAGCTTCCGAATCTTTGGATATGCCAATGGGAACTATTAAAACAAGAAATAGAAATTGCCTAAAAGAGTTAAGGCTCATGCTTAATATATAATATGTTTATAAAAGAATATATAGATTCTGGGATTTTGGAACTTTACGTTGCAGGAGCACTTACTGAAAAAGAATGTCAGGAAGTATATCAACTTATGTTGGCTCATCCTGAAATAAAAGATGAGATTTCAAATATTGAAAATACCATTTTAGAGCTAACTTCAGCTACTTCGCCTGGTGGATCAAAACATAATTTTGGAAGTATTAAAAAGGATATTCACCTAGAAAAAGAAAAAATTAGAATAGACAATGAAAAGGCTGAAGCTGAAGCAGAAAAAGAAAAGATTAAAGAAAAGATTAGAGTAGAAAAAGAAAAGATTAAAATAGATAAGGAAGTTCCAAAAATTGTTTCTTTAAATAAAAAATCTAAAATTAACTGGTTTGGATATACTAGTTGGGTCGCAACCATTTTGTTTGGTGCAGGCTTAATCTGGTTAGGCAATGAAAACAATGACTTAACCAATGAAAAAAATCAATTGAATGATGAAATCGATCAATTAAAAACCAAAGTAAACTCAAATGACAGTGACAAAAAGTTTTTAGAACTCGAAATTGAGAAAATTAATATTAATTTAGAGGCCTCGAAAAAGCTGATTTCTATTTTTAGAGATCGAACCATTATTTCTGTGTCTCTAGCTGGACAAACTATAGCACCCAAAGCCTATGCCAAGGTCTATTGGGATAAAAAGAATAAAACCATTTATTTAGATGCTCAAGGCCTACCTAAACCACCCGAAGGTAAAGTCTATCAACTATGGTCTTTAACGCTAGATCCATTCACATCAAAAAGTTTGGGCACCCTAGATGATTTTAACTCTGTTGATGACAAAATATTCACAATTCAAAATCCAAATGCATCTCAAGCCTTTGGTATTACTTTAGAGCCTGCAGAAGGTAGCAGCACCCCTACCTTAAACCAGCTATATACCTTGGGAATAGTTTAATGTTTTAATAAGTTTTTTCTTGTTTTCAGATTTTTTATAACAAAAATGACTTCCACAAAAGAGTACACCAATTAAGCTTTTGCCAACAAAAAAATAAGTGCTCTTTAATATTTAAAAGTATCTTTACAGCTATAAAAATTGCATCATGAACCCATCTGCAAACGGCTGGATAAAAAAACTTCTTGAGGAACTATCAGATAATGAAAGTTTTTTACTCTTGTCATATAGTGACTTTTATAACAATTTAAAGTCAAGCGGATTTATTTATGGCAGTAATATTTCTGTACTGCATAACTGTATTGAAAACAAGGGTTTTACCGAAGAGGAACTGTGTAAGGTAAACCTGTTTTTGGCCTTTTATTTTATGCATCATAATTCAAAAATAAAAATCAATTTCGTAGACAGTATTATTAGTTTCTATCAGAGCATTGATAATGATAAATCCTCTTTTTTTGAAGGTCTTTTAGGTAAGAAAAAATCATCTGTTTTATTAGAAAACATGATTAATAAACGTGTTCATCTTGATGATAACATTCTTACTAAAAACTTTAATTACTTTATCACCAATGCATTGCTTTTTGTTGATATATTGGCATATCAAGAGTTTTTAAAATCGAATTCTATTTCAGAATATTTTCTTCAGGAGCTTGAAGCTGCCATAGAAACCGTTGTACTAATTATACTTGAAACAAAGCAAGAACAATCTAAATATGATGAGAGTCTAATTAAGCTTTTTGAATATTCCATACGATACCATAACAAAAGCGCTTTAACATACAACGACGTTATAAAAATTATAGATACAGAATTAGCAAAATATTATATTATTGACATAGCCTGTATGGCCTTTTGGAGTGATAAGATTATTGATGAAGAGGAACAGAAAAAACTAACTACCTTAGGAAATGATCTACAACTTAGTCCTAAAATTATCAAACAATCTATTGATGATATTGACTTGTTTTACACTTTAAATAAAGATAAAATAGCCTTGCTTAGTTCAAAAAACATGATTCAGAGTTTTTATGAAAACTCAAGTAAAATGGTAATCAAACTTATTAAAAGAAATAGCAAGCGCTTATTAAACGAGCTTAGAGAAAGTAAGGAACTTATGGTGTTGCTTACCCAATCGACAACCCGAACTTTAACCGACGAAGAACAAAAAAAAGTACAAGATCAATTACTTGATATTATGAAATCCATACCTAGTTTAGCCATTTTTTTATTACCGGGAGGCGCCATATTACTACCTCTATTTGTAAAATTTATCCCTAAACTTTTACCTTCGGCCTTTGACGAAAACAGGATTGAGGACTAAGTGTTGTTGCTTAAAATTCTAAGCTTAATTTTCAATCGCAGAACAACAGAATGAATGCACTTTTAAAAAATAAACAATATTTTAAATTTTGTGCCTATGGTTTTTTAAAAAACCTTAGGTTTTTTGATGCCTTTCTGTTGCTTTTTTTTCTTGAAAGCGGGATTAGCTATACTCAAATTGGTGCTCTGTATGCACTTAAAGAAATTGTAATTAATATTTCTGAGATTCCGTCTGGCCTTCTGGCAGATACCTATGGAAGAAAAAAATCCCTGATTGTAGCCTTTTTGCTATATATTATTTCGTTTATGGTTTTTTATTTTTTTAATACCTTTTATATCTTCATTTTGGCAATTGCTTTTTACGGTATTGGTGATGCCTTTAGAACGGGAACACACAAAGGTATGATTATGGATTATTTGGCTTTCAATAATTGGCAAGCTCATAAAGCAAATTATTACGGGCATACACGTTCTTGGTCACAAAAAGGTTCTGCGATTTCTGCTTTAATTGCCGGAGGTTTGGTCTTATATTCCGGAAGTTATCGTGTTATTTTCTTATATTCCATCATTCCTTATTTACTGAATTTTATTAATATTTATACGTATCCAAATACATTAAATTACGCGATAAATGGTCAAAAAGAAAATCAAAAAGTAACTATGGCATTTGTTTTTAAATCCTTTATTAAATCATTAAAACAACCTAAGGTTTTACAAATTATAAATTCGTCCGCATTACATTCAGCCTATTTAAAAGCAATCAAAGATTATATTCAACCTGTTATGCTGCATGTAGCACTTTTAATACCTATTTTAATATCATTTGACGCTAAAAGAAAAAGTGGTTTTATTATTGGGATTATTTATTTTATCATATATCTATTAACCTCCTATGCTTCGAAAAAATCTTTTAAAATTTCAGAATTGGTAAAACGAAATATTCCAAAATTAACACTTATTTTAGGTCTAATTGCAGGTTTTATATGTGGTATTTTATATCATTTTGAATTATGGGTATTGGCTTTACTGTTTTTTACTTGCATTTATATTTTTGAGAATATACGAAAACCTTTATTGACAGGTGAAATTGCAGATCATGTGGCACCAGAAATTCTAACATCTGTAATTTCTGCGCAATCATTTTTTAGCACCATTACCACCTCTGTCCTCGCACTTTCAATAGGAATTCTTGCAGATTTATTAGGGATTGGTATTTCATTTATTATTATTTCAGCGTTTCTTCTCCTGTTTACAATACTCTTAAATCTTAAAAAATTCAGCAAAGTAAGCAAGCTGTAAAATCGTTCCTGAAAATTTCTATCTTTAGTCGAGTAGGTAAAGGGGAATCTCACCCCTAAACCTCTCACAGAACCGTACCCCGAAGAAAAACAGGGACGGGCTGTGACAGTCTCCCATCATACGGCTCTTAATACGCACAACTTTTGCTGTTTGGTATTACACAAGCTCATCCCCATCTTTTAAGATAAGTTGGCAAAATCGCATACCATAAGCATATGCCAACCCCTTCGCTACGCCTATGTTTCCATAAACATCTAACAGATACGTATCACTACCATGGGTCAGTCCGCCGCTCCTTTTGTGTATTGTACTCTTAAGAACACCTTTTCTTTAATTCCAGAGTATTTAGCTAAAAATACTCGCGGATTAGCATCGGGCGATAACTGGTTTAGCGAATATGGACTGCAACTATCCAGACGATTTAGAGCCTTAAAAGTTTGGATGTCCATAAAAGAACATGGCAGTGAACGTTTTGGCAGAATGATTTCAAGAAATGTAGATCAAGCAAATTATCTAGGACAGCTCATTGCAAAAAATGAGTCACTGGAATTAATGGCTCCAATTGGTTTGGATATTGTTTGTTTTAGATATAATCCTGGTAATAAAACCATTGAAGAGTTAAATGCCTTAAATAAAGAAATTAAATTACAAATTGAAGAACAGGCCATTGCTGTTCCTGGTTATACCACACTTAATGATCTCTATTGTATTCGTATCGCTATTTCCAATCACCGCGTCACTAATGAAGATTTTGATGTGCTCATAGAAAGTGTTCTGAATATTGGCGTTCAATTAAGTTCCAGTTAAATCTTAAATAAATCCTATAAACACCTTAATTGTATACTAATTCTATTAGATTTACGAAAACTAAACAATTAATTAGAAATCATTTCATGAAATCGTATACAATTAACGAAATCAATGCACTATTGGACGGTGTGTTGGAAGGCGATACAACACAACGTATTAGCGGTCCTGAGCAATTAGAAAAAGCACAAACTAATCATATTACATTTATTGGCAGCAATAAATATGTAAAATTATGGGCCGATTCAAAAGCATCGGTTGCCATTGTAAACGATAATTTGGTTGTAGAACCTATAGATAATCGTGCGTTGATAAAAGTTAAAAATGCGGATTTAGCAATGGCGAAAATCTTAGAGCTTTTTAACCCAAGTACTCCTGTATTCGAAACAGATATTCATCCAACTGCGGTGATTCACCCTTTGGCAATCCTTGGAAACGACTGTAAAATTGGCGCCAATTGTTATATTGGTAAAAATGTGGTTTTAGGACAAGGTGTTGTATTATACCCAAATGTATGTGTGTTTGACGAAACAATAATTGGTGATCATACTATGGTTTGGTCCGGAACCGTAATACGTGAGCGATGTATAATTGGCAGCCATTGTATTTTTCATACCAACGTTAGCATTGGAGTCGATGGCTTTGGATACAGACCAAGTGATGATGGCCAAGGTTTAGTGAAGATTCCACAAATAGGTAATGTGATCATTGGCCATTATGTAGAGATTGGCGCTAATTCCTGTGTTGATAGAGCCAAATTTAGTTCCACAATAATTGGAGATGGTTGTAAAATTGACAACCTAGTACAAATTGCACACAACTGTGTAATGGGACGCTCTTGTATTATGGCGGGTCACAGCGGATTAGCAGGGTCAGTCATCTTGGGCGATGGCGTTATTATTGGTGGCAGTGCTTCTATTAAAGACCATACTACGATTCATTCTGGAGCTACGGTTGGTGCAGGATCTGGAGTTGTTGGGGATGTTGAAGCGGGAAAAACCGTTTTAGGATATCCTGCTCAAGATGCGCGTGATATGCTTAAACAATGGGTTGTGATGCGGAAAATTGCAAAAAGCTGATAAATTGATTTTGTGATTATTTCTGGAATCACGTTTAACGTC
The DNA here is from genome assembly GCA_963974955.1 of uncultured Yeosuana sp. Lineage (GTDB taxonomy): Bacteria > Bacteroidota > Bacteroidia > Flavobacteriales > Flavobacteriaceae > Yeosuana. Next base: position 18,878 of record CAXBHA010000003.1, read on the forward strand.
TGAAATATAACATTTCATACGTTTAATTCATTTGTTTTTTATAGGTCATACTTCGGCTGCGCTCAGCACAGGGATGGAATGCCCTGTTAATCATATCGGTTGGTTTTCAAATTGTTAATGGGCATTTCATGCCATTATATATAAACAAATTCAAAAAACTTAATTATTAAGCCTCTAACCAAATTTTAAAATCCTTTACACGCTCTCGGGCCACAATAACCTCATCATCGTTATACCTGTTTAGTTTTATTTGCAGCCGTGAATTGGTATAGCTTACCATATCTTTTATGGCATTTATATTTACGAAAAACTTACGATTGATTCGAAAAAAGAATTGAGGTTCCAGTTCTTGTTCCAATAGTTCTAAAGTAGTATCCAATAAATAGTTTCTACCTTCGGAAGTGAATACATAGGTGCCTTTATTTTCGCTGTAGAAACATTCAATGTCTTCAATATTAATAAGTTTTAAATGCTGCCCTACTTTCACCGAAAAGCGTTTTTTATAGTCCCGATCAATAGGGTTTATGAGCAATTTTTTAATATCATTAAAATCTAATGTCACTGTCTGTTGTTTGGGGATACGGTTTATATATTTTTTAACGGCTTTCTCTAAATCATCCGCATCAATAGGTTTTAATAAATAGTCTATACTGTTCAATTTAAAAGCTTGCAGCGCATACTCGTCAAAAGCTGTGGTAAAGATAACGGCACTTTGTATGTCAATAGATTCAAAGATTTCGAACGATAAACCATCGCTCAACTGAATGTCTAAAAAAATTAAATCTGGATGTTCGTTATTTTGAAACCATGTGATACTTTCTTCAACAGAGTGTAACATGGTTTCTGTTTCAACCCGCAAAGTACTCAACATGCGTTGCAACCTGCGTGCTGATGGTTTTTCGTCTTCGATAATGATCACTTTCATACGTTTAGATTTATGTGATTATATGATAATAAATTAATTAAAAAATGTCAAAATTCCTTTTTCTTTCTTCAGCAATTTTATAAAACATTTCGGTTGCAGAACTCTTAGCACCAAGCAATAAAAATATTTTTGTTCCTTTTTCTCTTGCAAATTCATTTTCAATAACTCCGACTAATTTATACTCCTTAAACATTTTAATCACTTCATCGCTCGGTATTTCTCCCACAAACAGCATATTCTGTAGTTTCATTTTTGCAGGTAACCAGTAAATGTAATCGGTTGTAAATGAACAAGCTTGAGGCATTTTTTTTCTGTTATAGTAGTTTAATGCACCAGCTTGTCCATAGTTATCACAATAGATTATTGTATTTTGCAATTCGCCCTCAGGAATCATTTTATAAGCTATTAGTGCTTTGTCTGCCATCTCCTTCCAACCAAGCATATCCGCAAAATCTTGAGGTATGGAGTGGTTCAATCCGTCTTCCCAACGAAGCAGACCGATTCTCTCATATGCTTCTTTGTCTGCTAAGATTTCAGATGGATTCTGGAAGGGCATTAAATATTTTACAATTAAGAAAAACGCGACAATATGGGTTACCACAAGAAAGGAAAACAAGATAGTTTTCCATTTTTTAAATAAAATTTCCAAATAGACACAGCCAAAAGCAAACAGAACAGGATAAAGCCCTAGCGTGTAATAACTTTTTGCACGACTCATTGTAAATAATATCATTACAATAATGAATGTCCATAAAACAAAACGATAGGGTTTAAATGGTTTATAAAATATCAGCGCCCAAAAGGCAGCTATTGTTGGGATTAGAATAAGACCGTTCTTAACCTGATCAATCAAAAAATCCATTCTATTTATGTTCACTAATTGATTTTCTTGTAGCTCACGCATATGGTGAATAACCGGAAAGTGATTTGTAATTTGCCAAATAATATTGGGGAGAATGAGAAGCAATAACAAGCCTATGGCAAAATAAAATGCTTTTTTTGTAAAAATAATTCTTTGTGGTGTTAACAAAAGCCCAATAGACAGCCCAATAATTAGAAACACAATTGTGTATTTATTATACAATCCTAAAGCAGTTATGAACGATAATAAGAAAAGCCATTTTAATTGGTGATTTCTTATGTATTTTATAAAAAAATAGAAGATGATGGTCCAGACAAGAATGTCAAATGAATTGGGTTGGAATAAAACATTCAATCTAGTATATACTGAAAAAAGAAGAAGAATGGAAATGAGTATTTTTGATGGAAGCTTTCCTCCTAACTCTTCAGTTATCAGCCAGCCAAAAACAATAGTAGCAGCACCAAAAAGCGCAGGAACAAATCTAATCCAAAATATTCCACCACCCATAATAAAAATCAAGCTTGCCATCCAAGATGTAAATGGAGGGACAGAAATATATCCAGCAGCTGGATGAAATGCTTGATCAAGGTGTAAGAACTCATCACGATGTAATTCGTAAATCGGATTTATAAGGGCAAATTGTAAAATAAACTTTATTGCTATTAGTGCTAATAAAATCCAATACCGTTCGAAAAATAATTTGAGATGTGTTGAATTCATATTGTCAATATTTTTAATTCAGTCAATTATCGAATTCAGTTACCGCCTTGCTCTCGACGTTTTTTATCTTTATCCATATATTCTTTTATTTTACGCTGCTCCCAGTTTTTACCAAACATTAAATCGGGACCAAACGTACCAAAAAAATGGAAAAACAAACCAATTCCCCAAAAAATGGCGGTTGAAAAGGTTCCAAAACTCCAAAAGTTGTCATTATGATTTCCAGCAAAAAATATTAAAAACACATTGACGATGACATAGGCGGCCAAGTGCCAATAGAAGCCTATAATTTTTTTTACTTTTTTTTGTGCTCTCATATAGGCCTCTTCACGATAAAAATCGTTTTGAGCCTTGTTATTATTTGGATTATTTATATTATAATTTTTCATGGTAATTAAATTTAAAATTTAAGATATTTGCTATTCCCAACGTTTGTTTTCTTCCTCACGCATAAATTCTTCAATTTTACGTTGTTCCCATTTTTTTCCTAATACTCCATTGTTGATAAAGACATGGTAGGCATGAAATGACAAACCCATGCCCCATCCAAACAATGGAAACCAAAACCACTGAAAATCCCAAGAGGTTCTGTAATTGATAAAAATTAAAAACGGAATAACTAAAATATAGGATATAAGATTGTAATAAAATCCTTTTAATTCCTCTACTTGCTTACGTGCCTTAAGGTACTTATCTTCCAAGTTGTTGTTTGATTGTGTTCTCATGGTATTTAATTTTATTTCCAACGAGTGTCTTCCTCCTCGTCATAATTCATGTATTGTCTAATTTTGCGATCTTCCCAGTTACGTCCAAAAATACCATCGCTAACATACACTTTAAACGCTTGAATAGCGATTCCTAATCCCCATCCTAACATAGGAAACCAAAACCATTGAAAGCCCCAATAGGTTTTATAATTGATGTAAATTAAGAAGGGAATAACAACGACATATGAAACAATGCCATAATAAAATTCTTTAAGCTGTTCTATATGTTTGCGGGCTCTTAAATAACTGTCGTCTATTTTTGATGGTGAATCTGTTCTCATAATAGATACTTGTTTTGTTAGCATAGGAATTGAAACTGCAAAACTGTTTGCCTGTTGATTGATGTAAATACTTTTGTCTGATAATAAGTTATACCGTTGCTTAATATTTTCTAAACCTACACCACTACTCTTTTTTACTATTTGCTTAGGCTGTAAATTATTTTCCACTACTAAATTGCCATCATCTTCATAAATCTTTATGTGCAATGGCTTTGTAGTAGTTACCATATTGTGCTTGACGGCATTTTCCAATAACAACTGCAAAGAAAGAGGTACCACTTTGCTTTCTGGGTTTGAAGCCCTTTCTGGCATATCAAAAATAATGCTGTCTTCGAACCTCATTTTAAGCAAGGACATGTAGGTTTTAGCGAATTCCAACTCTTCATCAACGGTAACCAATTCTTTGTTTTTTTGCTCTAAAACATAGCGATACACCTTTGATAATGAAGTGGTGAATTTTTGTGCGTTCTCTGGATTTTCTTCAATTAAACTTGTTAATACATTTAAACTATTAAAGAGAAAGTGCGGGTCTAATTGATTTTTTAAGGCGTCAAATTTGGCGCTTGCTGTTCCTGCAATTACTTTTTGTTCTTTTATTTTATTTTGTTGATACCTATTGTAGAAATAAATAAAATGAAAAATAATTACAATAGTTAAGGTTATCCATAATCCAAACTGATAATATTGAAAACGTTCGTGCGATATAAAATCTGTAAAGGATTTACCATTATACATGATAGCTGTTAAAGCTCTAAGAAGAAATAATCCAATTAACGTAATGGCTGTGGAACCAAGTATACCTATGATAATGCGTTTTATTCTATCGTCCTTTCTCCACTTGAGACGCTCCATGTAATCAAAAAAATACATATTGGAATATCCTAGGACAAAAGAGTACAATTGATAGAAAACAAAATCTGTTAAAAACCCATTAACGTTTTTATAATCAAAACCATCAGATAATAGGTTGCCAATTACAAAGACTGCACATCCTATAATAAAGGTTATAATGATATTTTTAACAGATTTTGTCATACTATATATTTAATACTAAATAGGTTACTCTTTGCAAGATTCTAACAACATTTTTGTTCTGTCTTCACCCCAATTTGGAGAAAATGGTGTTTCTGGTTTAAAGTTAGCAAAAAGATCTAAAGCCCTTTCCAAATCTTTACAAAATGGCGTCGTGTCTTGACCAAAATATTTGGCCCCTCCTATGCCCCATTCTGCTTTACAATACACTACACGAGGGTTTTCTGGCGCTATTTGTTCGGCCTGTGCATAAATTGCTTCAACTTTTGGTGACATGGTCATACCGTACGTAGCGCCATCATAGGCTACCCACGCTGTATACAATAAGGCCTGAAGCACCATAATTTCTGGATTGTTTTTAGAAATAGCGGTGGCATCATTAATTAAATCTTGGGCTTTGTTAAGTTGGGCCGTTAATTTTTCTTCATCCTGCAACCCAAAACTATGTACAATGTTAATTTGAGCTGCATAATAATAAGGCAACCAATTATCTGGTTCTGCATTGGCAATGCGTTCAAACATATTGACGGCTTCAATAGGGTTATTACTTCCCCAAAGTTCAAAGGCCCTTTGCATGCCCATTTCAT
>CAXBHA010000004.1:0-22041 GCA_963974955.1 uncultured Yeosuana sp.
TTTCTAAAATGTTAGGACACAGAAAGCTAAGCACAACACAAATTTATGCTAAAGTAATTGAGCAAAAAGTATGTGAAGATATGGAAAGACTTCGTGATAGATTGGAGAAAAGTATTTAATAATTAAGTATACCTATAAAATAATCGACCAAATAGAAATCAATTTATATTTGGTCGATTAACTAAGATATTTAAAAAGGCCAGATACGAGTAGTATTTATCTTAAATATCCTATGCTGCCTAAAAAATCTATAAAATGTCTTTTTTAATATTTACATGCTAATAATATGTGATAGGGGAAGAGTAAAAATGATATTTTAAAAAGAGTTACTGTTTTTAATAAATTATATTATAAATTTTAATAATAATTACTGAATGAGAAGATAAGTATTTAAATAATTGTTAAAATCGTGTTTTATAAATTTAACAAAAGAAACATAATTAACTTCAGTATAGTTAATTACTTTTATACTATTTATCTTGACGCTACTGAAAAAATAAAATGCTCATACGCCGAATTTTTGCCTAAATTAAAACAACTACTATATTTTTTTTATTTTGATTACTTTTTACTCTTCTTTAAATAATCTGGCAATTCTTTAGATAACCAATCTTCACGCACAGGCACGTGTACATCTAAATCTACCGTTTCTTCTAAAGCCCAAAATTCATGTGGTACATTCTCTGGAAACACAATCACTTCTCCTGCTCCAAATTCTACAAATGTTTCTTTACCATCAATAATAGTCTTGATTTTCACTTTACCAGACATGATGTAGGTGATCTGTTCGTTTGGGTGTTTATGCCAAGGAATATGTGCATCTTTCTCTAAATTGAAAATAGTCATTTGTCCTTTTTCACCGTGAAACCACTTGCGTTTGATCCCTTTTCCGATAGTTTCTGATTCCATCTCGTCAAAATTGAAATGTTGCACTTTTGACGTTGCTACAGAATCTATCGTGTTTACTTGTAAATTCGCGGAGTTACTAGCAAATAATGTTGTTACAGCCACTGCTGCTATAATTGATTTGAAATTCATATTTCAATTTAATATTTTCAACAAATTAATAATCAGTCATTCAAAATAAAATATACTTTTTTAATTTTATCATTCTCTATATGATAAATAGCAGTAGACTCTAATGTTTTATCCTCGACACCAAATACACTTTCTTTGTCTATGATTACGTTTCCTTGAACTATCCTTTCTTTAACTTCACAATGTACAGACTGATTTTTAAAATCATCCAAGTAGTCTTTCCTCATTTTTTCTTTACCCCTTGAAACCAATTTATCAGGAAAAATATACAATTCTACATCTTTTGCATAAGGTTCTAAAAAAGCCTCAAGGTTTCTGGCATTATAGGCATTCAATTGTCGTTTGACCAGATTTAATGGAGTTTCTTTTATTAAGATTTTAGGGTCTATAAAAGTACCGTTGTGGACAACTGAACTTATATTGTTAAGATGTTCTAGATTCTCGATGGGATTACCGTTCAAAAGCACCAAGTCGGCTTTTTTTCCGATGGATACACTACCTAAGGAATTTTGATTATCAAATAATTTAGCGGAATTAATAGTGGCGGATTTTAGAATTTGCCAGTTTGTAAGACCACTCTTTTTCATGGCCTTAAGTTCGTTTAAAAAGGAAGATGCATGTTGGGTACCAAGATTTCCGGCATCCGTTCCTGCAACAATATCAACTCCAGCATCTGACATCCTTTTAAGGTTTATCGTTCGAAGTGAATCGAAACGAGCTTCTCGAGCAATACTAGATGGAGTATTAACCCATTGTTTAATCTCATTTACATATATCGTGTCTTTAATGTGTTTTAAGTCACTCAAAGATCCAATAGCGGTTGGATTCGAATTTGTCAGATCATGGTAGGAAAAATTGTTCGCTCGTAAAAACGTATCATTGTACCCTTCAACCACCACTAATGTTGGACTGAGTATTATGTCTTTTGCCTTAAGTAAATTTATAAATTCGTCAGAAGCTACTTCATCTTCTACGCCATGCACCAAATAATCAGCACCACTTTCAACTGCAAGTTGGGCTACTATTCTCTCAATGGCATGTACAGCTACTTTTAAATTATTTCTATGGGCCTCTTCAATAATTGCCTTAACAATAGGCTGGTAGTTTCTTGCACTATCTTCTACATTGTCTGGGTCTACCAAATACCAAATTTTTATAAAGTCTGGCCGAAAAGGTAATTGCTCCCGTACCATTTTAATTGCATCCTCTATACTCTGAACCAGTTTAAAGGGCATGTCATTTCCTAAGTTTTTATATGCCTCAGGCACATAGGGGGTCAATAGTGGTCCTGTCATATGTATATTAGGGAAAATATTTTTAGAGGTAAATGTATCTCTCATTTTAAGAAAATTGTATGTAGCCCCAACGTCTACTACGGATGTAATGCCCATTTGCATATAACGTAATAGAAAATCTTCCATATTTTCTTTGACCCAATCTGTTTCTTTTTCATAGGAATGTATATTGCGGAAATCCAATACATCCGGTCTAGTATATAAACCGCCACTTTGAAAAAAATGAACATGTGAATCGGTAAGACCCGGGATTAAATATTTACCGGTACCATCGACTACAGTTCCTCCAAAAGGAATTTTTAAACTTCCTTTAGATTGAATATCAGCAATAATATCATCCTCTAGAACAAGAGTTTGGTTCGGTATTAATTTATTATTTTGCACATCCACTATCGTAATATTATCAATGTAGGTTTGGCTAAACATTGATAAAGCGAAACAATTAATAAATAGAATAGTCAAGACAGTTTTCATAAGTGGCTTTAATTTTATAGTTGAACGTTTATTATCATTTTAAAAAAATAACTATTCTTTTAAAAATATATTTTAGTTTGTATTTAGTAAAAATATACCTATTATCAACATAATAAATGGTATATTTTTACTTTTCTATTGTATATTTATGTTATGGAAAGAGAGAGTTTGTTCGAGCCATTTTCAATTGTGGTGAAAACCTTAGATGAGTGCCCAAAAGATGAACATGAACATACATTTTTTGAGTTTGTTTATATTCTCTCGGGCACGGGAAGCCATTCTATTAATAAAAACACATTTAATTATAGCCAAGGTGATTTATTCTTAATATCTCCAGCTAGTTGCCATTCATTTAATATTTATACCACAACCCAGTTTTTCTTTTTACGATTCAATAATATTTATATAGAATCTAAGCCCATTGGGGTAAGTAATATACAAAGGTTAGAGCAAATACTATTTAATGCGAATCACCTCTCTGGTTGCATATTGAAGTATCAAGAGGATAAAAGTTTAGTCAAATCAATTATTGATGCTATAGTTGGCGAATTTGTAAACAATGACTTATATGCCAGAGAATTGATTGAACAATTGGTGAACACATTGATTATAATTGTTGCTAGAAATATAGCTCAGAATCTACCTGAAATTTTAACTGATAGTACTGATGAAAAAATAATCGGTATAATTCAATATATCCATAAGAATATATTTTATCCAGAAAATATTAGTTCAGAAAAAATCGGTAATCATTTTAATATTTCTATAAATTATTTAGGAAGATATTTCAAAAAACACACTAGTGAAACCTTGCAACACTATACAGCCAACTACAAAATTAAATTAATTGAAAGTAGGCTGAAATATAGTCAGATGAGATTATCTGAGATTTCTAGTGAGTTTAGATTTAATGATGATAGTCATTTCAATAAATTTTTTAAGACACAAAAAGGCATTAGCCCATCGGAATTTAGAAAAGCTCATAAGGCCGTTCTTTAATGGTATATTTTTTAAATTAAAAATAATCATTTTCAATTTACTGAAAACTAGTATTTATTTCCAAATTGAAACACTCTTAAGATGATACCAAAGCTAAAAGCTAAAATTGAGAAAATATTACAAATCCCGGTTGAGGATTGTGACCTATATTTTAGCAATAGTAAAATACCTTTAAAAATACCTGCAAAAGATTATTTTCTAAAACAGGGACAGATATGCAAAGAAATGGCCTTTATTGAAAATGGCGAATTGAGAATGTTCTACATAACTGAAGAAGGAAAGGAAATTAATGTTGAATTCTTCTTCGAAAACAATTTTGTAGCATCATATCAAAGTTTTCTACATCAATCTAAAAGTAAATATTACATTCAAGCTATTTCAGACTGCGAACTTATAACCATATCAAATAAATCACTTCAAAATGCTTACTCAAACTCGCCTTATTGGCAAAGATTTGGTAGAATCATTGCTGAAAAAGTATTCATTCTAGCTGAGCAAAGATCAGAAGGATTTTTATTCTATGATGCACAGGAGCGATATTTAAATCTCTTAAAAAATAGACCGGTCGTGTTTGAAAAAATACCTCTTTATCATATAGCATCCTATTTGGGCATTGAGCCAGAAAGTTTAAGCAGATTGCGAAAAAAATTATTTAGGAAGAATGAACTTAACATAGGTCAATAATAGAGGTTGGTTGCATTTCTAATTTTGGTTAAAACAAAATATAATGGAAAGCAAAGAATTATTTGAAAAATTGGAACGAGTATTTTCCGAAGTGTTACACATACTAGATAACATGGAAAATGACTTTTTTTTTCGCAAAAAAAAATTAGAAAAATGGTCAATAGCCGAAGAAATTCAACATCTTTCCTTATCAATCGTACCGATTAATAATTCGCTTTCCCAACTGCCACTTATTACTGAAAGGTGGGGTCATTCCAATAGAGAATCGAGGAGCCTGATAATTTTTTTAAAAGATTATGAAAAAGCAGTATCTAATGGGAAGTGGAAAGCATTTCCGCCGTTTGTGCCAAAGACTGAAAGTGAGAGCCTAAATTACTCTCGTCTTCACTATACTAGTGAGCAAAACAAAATAAGTGATTTTTACAATTTAACCGGTAGTCAAATCGAACTCTTAAGAGAAAAATTTCAGATTGCTAGGTTGGCTGATAAGGACAGCATAATTAGAATTTTCAAGGAGCAATCAAGTATACTACTTTCCGTTTCGAAAAAATTAGATGATTCCCAAATGGATAATATTCAATTACCGCTACCATATATCGGCTTGGTAACTCTTAAGGAAATACTATATTTCACACTAAACCATACCGAGCATCATTGTAATTCAATTAAAAACCTATCCAAATAGAAAGTTTTTGAAATTTGTATGTATTGAAGTATAATCTTAAGGGGAAGACGTGTTTTTTTGTAATATATTATAAATAGCTAAGCCTTTTTTAATTCATAAAATTTAAATTATTTTATGAATTCACAAAATTAATTCATCAACTTCCAAATACTTTTCCGTGAAGGTGCTCAATGCAAAAGCATCTGCCGAAGCAGCAAATACGGAATAATCAAAAGCACCTTTTATTCCGTTAGAAAATGTAATTGCTAATGCAAAAACTAATAGAAGATAGCCACTGAGTTTTGCTATTATTTCTGTTTTTAGCCCTAAAATAAGGCGAATTCCAAATATTGTTTCAACGGCAGTAGCAATACTGCCAACCGTTGGCATTAACATTTCCGGAACTAATGGATTAATTAGTTTGGTGTATGCCAAGAAGTTATCCCAATTGCCCCAAGCAGAAACAGCTTCGGGCCATAACGATTCAAATATATACTTATATAGAAGATATTTTTGTGGACTTATCAGATTTTTCGCTCTTTAAAAGCGTGATTTATTAAAACAATAATGTTAATAGATAAATAATTTCGTTGGTATTAATTTTTTTAATAAATACCTATGAAATGAGTTCTAACTTGAACTGGGAGAATAAGGGAATCTTTACTATCATATATTGACATTGATTTCGAAGGAATAAGCGGCATGTGGCATTCCACACAATTATTATCCATTTTTTTACGATTTTCTATTTCCAAAGTGCAAGTTGCATTATTTTCAAATGGTTGATGGCACTCAACACATTTTGAATTGTACCATTCGAAATTGTTTCGTTGATTCTCGTGAGGATTATGACAACTAGAACAGTCCATGATTTTACTTTTCTTAAAACAAGAACTCGCTATTAAAAGACCATATTGATTACCATGGACATCTAAAGTATTAGAGGTATCCACAGTGGAAGTAAGGTAAACATCATTATTAACTGTATCACCTGCTATGAATGAGAAAGGTTGCTCCTCAATTTTCCTCATTACACCTGAGTGACATAATGCACAGGCTTGAAGTTTTTGCTTTAGTGAAAAATGCGAATATAATTTAATCTTTTTTCCTTCAGTCTCGTTCGGGTACTCAAGATGGTGGTTGGCATGTTCTAACGCTGGCCCATGACAACGTTCGCAATCTATGCCATAAATCATTTTTGATCTATAATATTCGTTTGTTTTATTGAATGTATTTTTACTTTCTGCATAGGTAACATGACATTCAAGACAACGTTGCCCTATGGGACGATTTGGGGCAAAAATACCTTCAGGATATCCTGGACTGTTCACCCAGCTATCATTTGGTTCAAAGTAAGATATTTGTAATTGATAGAGTTCATCATCTTTCCAATTCAAGTATGTTTGACCTTTAGTGCCAGATCCCAAAACGATATCAATTCTATTTGAATTAATAACTGAATTATCTTTTTCATGAATTGCTTCTTGATAAAAACCACTTTTTTCAGTATTCATAGAGAACGAAATTTCATCGTTTAAAATGAATCTATTGTGTTTAAAGAAGTCACCTTTTATGGATGTACTATCAGCTAATCTAGAAGTATTAAAGTGTGCCGTTTCAAGATGAGACAAATAAATATCCTTATGGCATTCAATACATGAGGCAGACCCTGAAAAACCTTGCCCATTGATATTCATAGTAATAGGTTTAATGGGAATGTAGGAGCTTTCAGAGACAGTATTAAAATGTATATATAAAAGAAATAATAGTACAGTTACTATAAAAACTCCAAAGTATATAGGTGTTAATCTCTTGTTCTTCATAACAATCTTATACTGATTAACATTCCATTTATCCAATTTTAGGAAAACTTTTTTATTTAAATATTACATCGAATCTATAGTAAAATAGTCTTTTTAAGCGACTTGACTTTTTAAAAAAAGCAGAACAAACCATTTTGATGGGTTTTTGATAAAAACGTATTATAATTTGTGTATTTAATTGAATAATTTGCCTCCTTAAACCTATTCTCTTATGAAAATCTCAAAATTAATAGTCCTACTTCTATTTTTAGTTTTATCGACCTGCTTAGGGTTAAACGCTCAACAAAAGTTAAGTCGTATTATGGTTGAAGGAAATGATTTTATTACAGAACAAGGAGATGTAATTATTTTTAGAGGAATGAGTTCAAGTGATCCAGATAAATTGGAAAAAGATGGCATTTGGGAGAAAAGTTATTTCATAGAAATAAAAAAATGGGGTGCGAACTTAGTTCGTTTTCCTATACACCCAAAAAGCGTTAGGGACAGAGGAGTAAAGGAATATTTAAAACTTTTAGATGATGGCATAAAATGGGCTACAGAAGAAGGCTTATACGTGATTATTGATTGGCATAGTATAGGGAATTTGAAGACTGGCTTATTTCTTGCAGATATGTATGATACTGATAAAAAGGAAACTTTTAATTTTTGGAAAACAATTGCCGAGCACTATGGGGATAATCCAACGGTAGCGTTTTATGAACTTTTTAACGAGCCAACCACATTTAATAATAAATTCGGAACAATAAATTGGGAAGAATGGAAGGAATTGAATACCGAAATGATTACGATCATTCGAGCAAATGGAGGAAATGGAATACCATTAGTTGCTGGTTTCAATTGGGCATATGATCTTACGACTATAAAATACTCACCCTTGGAAGTTGAGGGAATTGGGTATGTAAGCCATCCTTATCCTCAAAAAAAGGAAAAACCATGGGAGGAGAAATGGACGAATGATTGGGGTTTCGTAAAGCAAAATTACCCTGTGATTCTAACAGAAATGGGTTTTAGTGGTCCAAATGATCCTGGGGCACATGTTCCAGTCATTAGTGATGAATCTTATGGTGAAACCATAACAAAATACTGTGATGAACGCGGAATCTCTTATGTTGTATGGGTTTTTGACAAACAATGGGCTCCCCGACTTTATATAGATGACAAATACACACCATCACGTCAAGGGCGTTATTTCAAAAAGAAACTTCAGAGCTATCATTAGTGTGAATACGCCTTCGCTGAAATTAATTAGTTCTTCTCTTCAACTAAAATCAGTAGAACATCATGTTTTTTTATTTTAGTTTTTAAATTTTGTGATGAATTTACTAGGTCTTTGTGTGCAAACAAATCACGTACAGTATATGTTTTATTTTTAGAATCGATTTTACGATTATATATTGAATCTTCAATAATACTAGCTTGCCAATCGTAGTTTAAATCGAAATCAATGTCGGACATGTTTATAAATGCCATTGCCCATGATCCATTAGAAAGTGGTTTTGCCCAAATCTCCAAATCATCTTTGTTAGAAACCCTAAAGCCTTGGATTCCTAAAGAATCTTTATTTATAGACAATACTTCTGTGTTTGTTAGTAAATTAATAGTATTAGCGTTGGCAGTTCTCAAATCATTGCCCAAAATCAAGGGTGAAGATAATATATTCCACATGGCAAAATGGCTCCTGTCTTCTGCAGTCGACATACCATTACCTACCTCCATCATATCCAAATCGTTCCAATGATTAGGTCCTGCAGCAAAACGAATATCTTTTCTCATATTTATTATTTTCCACACTCCCCACGAAGACCAGCTGCCATGATTGACCTCGCAGTCCCAACAATTTGTAATATCTCCCGAGACTCTCCACATTTGTCCAATATCTTTTGCCCAGTTCCATGGCTCATTATCGCCCCATTCACAAATACTAAAAAGAATTGGATATTCTGCCTTTGCCAAAGCATCTCTCATTGTTTCATAGGCACCTTGCGCGTTCAGGTTTTCCGTATCGCACCAATCGTATTTTAAAAAATCTACTCCCCAAGCGGCAAAAGTTCGGGCGTCTTGGTATTCATGACCTCTACTACCGGGAAATCCTGCGCAGGTAGTAGCACCAGCACAACTATATAGCCCGAATTTTAATCCTTTTCCATGTACATAGTCCACTAAAGCTTTCATCCCATTTGGGAATTTTTTTGGATCAGCCACCATATTCCCATTTTCATCCCTTTCTTTTGTCATCCAACCATCATCCAATACAATATAATCATAACCAACATCCTTTAGACCTAGGCTGATAAATAGGTCTGCAGTATCCATTACCAGCTTTTCATTTATATCGGTGCCAAAAGTATTCCAGCTGTTCCAACCCATTGGTGGTGTTTCGGCTAACCCTTTGAACATTTGGCTATTCGATATCAATACTGATAAAAAACAAGATATAATTGTAATTGCCCTTATTGTTTTTTTTAGACCTTGGTAATATTTCACAATTGATTTTTTAAACAAAAAACCCCGCTAACACGAGGTTTTTCGATGAAATAATTTAACTAACTCAACATAATGTAGGTTATTAATTCAAAAATAATCTACACTCTAAAATTAGGGTAACTATAATTATTAGGATAATATTATTTTGTCAATAATGCACAATATCTTTCTAATCACAATAATATTAATATCTTATTATTTGATATAATAAGATTATCTCAATCTCAACAAGAAAAAAATTATTACTAGTTTAAATAATATTCTAAAATGACAATTAAGTATTACTTAACCGATTTATCTATGTCTATTTTTAACTTGAATTGATTTATAGGTATATTTTATATATAAAAAATTCATTTTGTAGCCCTAACATAGATTTTATAAACATTGGTGATTTTCTATATTTTATCATTATCATTATCATTATCAGAAATCGGCAATTAATACAAAACATTTTTAGATACTTTAATAATGCTCGAGACGATAGATATTCTAATAATATCAGCTTATTTATTGGCTACAATTTTTATAGGCCTAATTTTAAGAAAGAAGGCGCAGAGAAGCAAAGGAGATTATTTATTAGGGGGTAATTCTATTCCTTGGTACATGTTAGGTCTTTCAAACGCCTCTGGTATGTTCGATATCTCTGGTACTATTTGGTTGGTTACCCTTATGTTTGTTTATGGTATTAAAAGTGCATGGATACCATGGCTTTGGCCTATTTTCAATCAAATATTTTTGATGGTATACTTATCGAAGTGGCTACGAAGGTCAAATGTGACTACTGGTGCAGAATGGATACAGACCCGTTTCGGTAAAGGTAAAGGTGGGAAACTAGCACATACAATTGTGGTGGTATTTGCTCTTTTAAGCTGTCTTGGATTTTTGGCATATGGTTTCATTGGGTTAGGAAAATTCGTTGAAATATTTATTCCATGGGAAGTTCTTAGTTCTTATTTGCCCTTTTCGATTCCACTTCAATATGTACCTCATATCTATGGAATTATTTTCACGCTTTTCGCAATTTTTTACTCCCTTTTAGGTGGGATGAGAGGTATTGTTTGGGTCGATGTTCTTCAATTTGGGATCATGACTGTGTCTGCACTAGTAATAGGCTATTTGGGTTATGTAGCCGTCGGTGAAAACCGATTGAATGTTCCAGACGGGTGGATGACTCCCTTCTTTGGATGGGAGCTTACAATGGATTGGTCTCACATTATACCCCAAGTAAACGAGAAAATTAAATCAGATGGATATGGATTATTTACCATATTTTTCATGATGATGGTTTTTAAAGGTATTCTGGTTAGTGTAGCTGGCCCTGCACCCAATTATGATATGCAGAAAATACTTTCAACAAAATCACCTCAAGAAGCTTCTAAAATGAGTGGTTTTGTTTCTGTAATCCTTATGCCTATAAGATATTTGATGATAGCAGGTTTTGCCGCACTAGCTTTAATTTATTATGAAAAGTTAGACTTGCTAACGGCAACAGGTGATGTCGATTTTGAATTGATTTTACCTTCTGCAATAAAAGAATTTGCACCGGTAGGTTTAATGGGACTATTACTGGCTGGGCTTTTAGCTGCTTTCATGTCTACTTTTGCCGGAACTTTAAATGCAGCACAAGCTTATTTAATAAATGATATATATCTCAATTATAAAAAACATGATGTTACACCAAAGCAAATTAAGTTTATGAACTACGGCTCGGGTGTACTTGTGGTTGTCGTAAGTATTATACTTGGGTTTTTTGTAGAGGATGTTAATTCTGTATTACAGTGGCTTGTATCTGCACTCTATGGAAGTTATGTGGTTGCAAATATTTTAAAATGGCACTGGTGGCGTTTTAACGGTCATGGTTTCTTCTGGGGTATGGTAGCAGGAATGGTTCCTGCCCTTGTTCTTCCAATCATTTTTTCTGAAACTTTGGATCTCTATTACTTTCCTATTTTACTTGTAATTTCAATTTTAGGATGTGTTTTGGGCACCTATTCGGCTCCACCCACTGAAGAAAAAGTATTATTTTCATTTTACACTTCAATAAGACCATGGGGAATATGGAAGCCTATTAGAGTTAAAATTTGTTTGGATAATCCCGAATTCAAAAAAAACACCTACTTCAAAAGGGATATGTTCAATGTATTTATTGGGACAATAGCACAGACAGTCTTAGTCTTACTACCCATGTATTTGATATTTCGACAGAATCTTCCAATATGGATTCTTTTAATTGTATTGGTTTTCTGTATCGTGCTATTAAAAAAATACTGGTGGGACACACTAGAAGAACAACTAGATTAGAATTATTATTTACCTAAAATTTCAAGTGAACCATGTCTAAGGAATATCAATACATTATAGACGATATGCATGCGGAGTTGGAACAAATTTTAAATTATTGGACAAAGTTTGGTATTGATAATAAAGACGGAGGTTTTGTAGGACAACGCGATTTTTACAACACGGTTGTGCCAAATGCTGATAAAGGAATAATTTTAAATACCCGGTTACTTTGGTCTTTTTCTGCCGCATCCAATTACTTAAAATCGTCAAAGTATGAATCGGTTTGTGATAGAGCCTATACGTATCTTAAAACTTATTTCAAAGACAAAGTCTATGAAGGTGTCTTTTGGGAAGTGAACCATTTAGGAATTCCTACTAATACGAGAAAACAAGTCTACGCACAAGCATTCGCAATTTATGCGCTCAGTGAGTACTACAAATTCTCTAAAAAGCAAGAGGTAAAAGATTGGGCAATTACCATTTTTAAAAATTTAGAGAAATACGCAAGAGATAATAAGCAAGCTGGATATTTTGAGGCATTCAATGAAGATTGGACACCAATTGCTGATATGCGATTAAGTGAAAAGGATATGAATGCCGCCAAAACAATGAACACCCATGTTCTGGAGGCATATACCAGTCTATTAGAAATATATAACGATAAAACGCTTAAAGATGCACTTGTTGAATTAATTATTCTTTTTCAGAATAAATTTATAAACGATTCGGGACATTATGACTTGTTTTTTAATGAGAAGTGGAATAGGTTAAGCAATACAATTTCATTTGGTCATGATATTGAAACAGCTTGGTTGGTCATTGAAGCAGCGAAAGCAATTAAAGACGATACACTTCTAAAAGAAACCCAAGTTACCGCCATTAAAGTGATACATGCTTTTTTGTTGGAAGGCATAGATCAACAGGGCGCTGTTATGAATGAAAAAGACACAGTCTCAAACAAATTGGACACCGATAGGCATTGGTGGCCGCAGGTCGAAGCACTCATCGGACTCAAATATGGATATACAATATCCAAGAATATCGACTATTTACAAAAATCAAAGAAGATTTGGAACTTTACCAAAAAGTATTTAATTGATAAAGAAAATGGCGAATGGCATTTTAGGGTTGATGCAATGGGTTTACCCTATAAACAAGAAAATAAAGTAAGTATGTGGAAGGCACCTTACCATACTATTCGTGCTTGTATTATAATGAACCAATAAAGGAATAGAATGAAGAATTTATATGGTATTTTAAGATTGATAATGCTATTGTTTATCCTTAGTAGTTGTGAAAAAGAATCCACTTCTATTTTTGATGAAGATGAAGTTAAAGAAGAAAACCCAATTTCTGAACTTCCTATTCCTACTGAAAATCTTATTTTTAATGCAGATGAAACAAGAAATTATATGGTAAATCCTAATTCTACTGCGGAGACCATAGCACTCTTTTATAATTTAAAACTATTATCCCAAAATCGATTCATCGTAGGTCAACAAGATGCATTTAGTAGTTTTTACAAAGACAATATAGGCGAGTCTGATATGAAAAAAATAACAGGTAGTGATCCAGGTCTACTTGGCTCGGATTTTATGTTCATTACCGATGATTTAAATGATGGAACTCAGTCCAATTGGTATTTTCAGCAAGAAATACAAATTAGAACAGATGTTATTAGGGCTTTTGACTTAGGTCTAGTCAATATTTTCTGTTGGCATATGCGAGAACCTTTTGAAGGGGAATATTTCTATTCGAGTGAAATAACTCAATTCCAAAAAGAAAATGCCTTAAAAAGTATTTTACCAGGTGGAGAAAATCATGAATATTACAAACAAAAACTTGCAAAAATAGGTTCGTTTGCGAAGAGTTTGGTTGGTTCAAATGGGTTACTTGCTCCTATCATATTTAGGCCCTTCCATGAATTTGATGGTGATTGGTTTTGGTGGGGAGCTTCTTATTGTACAAATGAGGAATATATTCAGCTTTGGAGGTTTACAGTTTCGTATTTAAAGAACACATTATCGGTTAATAATATGCTATTTGCATTTTCACCAGATAACAACTTTCTTTCAGAAAGCGAATACTTATTACGATACCCAGGCGATGAATTTGTGGATATTCTTGGTATGGATAATTATGGTGATTTCAACAACCAAGGCCAACCAGGTATTCAAAGAGCGAATCAAAAACTTAAAATAGTTTCTAATTTAGCCAAAGAAAGAATAAAAATAGCATCACTTACCGAAACAGGCTATTACACAAGTGTAAGCGAAAACAATCCCATTCCATATTTTTATACCAATTCACTTTATAAAGCTATAACTCTCAATGATGTAAATATTGGCTTCACCATGTTCTGGAATAATAATAAAGACTCTTATTGTGTTCCAGTACCCGGCTTGTCAAGTGCAGATGATTTTATAGAGTTTATATCTAAACCAGAAGTGATTTTGGCCGATGACCTTCCAGAAATGTATCAATTGCCTCCTAATACATAGAATATAAAAGTAAATACTAATTGATGTTAAATAACGAGCTTATTATCTAAAGGTAAGCTTAGCAGTTTAATTCCACCCTAAACACTTTCAAAAAAGCTATATACTTAGTTTTGTTTCATCTTTAAATGTTACTATTGACATATTCTAAATTGTTTAGAAAAAGTAGGTTTTTCGAGAGCAATAGGAGGGAGGTAGAAATGAAATTAAACTAATAGCCTGTTTGGATTTAGCGTTTCCCTACTAAATTTAAGTTACTGTCTAGGAATAAAGAGAACGTGTATAGACTTATACATTTTTTGAAATTCATCTTTTCTCACCCAAATTTTCACAACTTTAAGTTCAAGAACGAATTTCTTAGTTTCAGCATTATAGTTAACTTTTTCAACTAACAATTATTTAATTGAAAAACGACCTCCTTTGTTATAGATAGTGCTTCTATCTTTAGTGTTAGTACTAGAACTAAAATAATTTTTATTTTTCCTTTAGGTTAAATAGTAAACTAATCACTGGAGTATTGTTTCGATATCGGCTAATTCATCTGTAGTAAAACTCAAATTATTCAGTGCCCCCAAATTGTTTAATAATTGCTTTTTACTGCTCACTCCAACTAAAACCGATGTTACCCTTTGGTCTTTTAATAACCAAGAAATTGCCATTTGTGCCAAGCTTTGATTTCTATTCAATGCTATTTCGTTTAACTTTTTCACTTTTTGCAGTACTTCTTTTTTTATACTGTTTTTTTGCAAAGCCCCTGTGCTTTTGGCAGCTCTTGAATTTTCAGGGATTGTTTTTAAATATTTATCGGTAAGAATTCCTTGCTCAAGTGGTGAAAACGGAATACAACCAATACCTTCCTTTCCAAGTACATTCAATAGCCCATTCTCAACCCAACGGTCCATCATGTTATAACGGGGCTGGTGTATTAGGCAAGGTGTGCCTAACTTTTTTAAGATTTTGGTGGCTTTTAAGGTTTCAATTTCATTATAAGATGAAAGACCTATATAAAGTGCCTTACCTTGGCGTACAATAATATCTAGAGCAGCCATAGTTTCTTCTAAGGGAGTTTCGGGATCAGGTCTATGGTGGTAAAATATGTCTACATAATCTAATCCCATTCGTTTGAGGCTTTGGTCTAAACTAGCGACCAAATACTTTTTTGAACCAAAATTACCATAGGGTCCAGGCCACATCTCCCAACCCGCCTTGCTAGAAATAATCAGCTCATCTCTATAAGGCAGGAAGCTTTGCTTCATAATACTTCCAAAATTTTCTTCTGCAGAGCCAGGAGGTGGACCATAATTATTGGCAAGGTCAAAATGTGTTACCCCATTATCGAAAGCGGTATGAAGTATTTCTTTACCAATTTCAAATGAATCTACATATCCGAAATTGTGCCAAAGTCCTAAAGATATTGCAGGCAATAATAAGCCGCTATTTCCACATCTTCGATAAGGCATATTTGTTTCGTAACGCCCTTTGTCTGCAATAAAATTTGCCATGAGTTAGTCTATTAATTTTTTCATAAATGGTTTTAATTGCTCAGCCATTATTTTATGTTCCTCAACGTTTGGATGCGAACTACAACCAGAAGCATTTAATTCTTGAAATTCAAAAATTGATATTTCTTGGTTCGTTGCAAAATGTTCCTTTATCTCTAAAAGGCATTCTAAAAGTATAGAACCTTTAGTACCTGAAAGCATTGGTGAAGTGAGTAGTACGATTTTTGCATTTGGGTTAACTTGAAAAAGGTCGGTTACAAAGTCCTTGTAATTTTTTATAAATTTTTCTCTATTAAAAGGCATTCTTGGTTTTATTCCATCCCCATCAGATAAATCATTAGTTCCTAAGCATATACCAATGATGTTTGGAATTTGAGTGTAGGAATAAGCAAATGTGCTGTCGTTTTCCATATTCAAAAAAAGCTTGTTGTAAACATCGGGCATTACTGGTTCTAAAATATTTTCATCATTCCAGTTCCTATACATACCTATTCCAGAAACCGAACTAAGTATATAGTTTGCATTAAGAGCACGCGCTAATCTTGGGCCGTATGCTAAATAAGCATTGTGCTGATCATACCACTCCCCAGCTCCACAAGGAATTGATGAGAAGTCTGCTCCCATGCCACAGGTAATGGAATTTCCTATAAATTCTATAGTCACTTCTTTTTTTATTTGTGTAGAACTTATTTCTTTAGCTTTTGCACCATAAAATGAAATAGCTCCATTTGCAGCTTCCGTAGCTTTATAAACCCCGATTTCGTTAAATGTATTCTTGTTCTTAGGGAGAGCTATTTTGATGGTGTTAATGGAATCACTATTAATTTGAAGTCTATCGTAATAGATACCATCAATTGAAATTGATAAGTAATTGTGCCCATTGTTATTCGATTTAACCCTTAGTTCAAGAGAATCACCAGAAGCAGCAAATTCGACACCTGATGCCGAACCTATTAAGGAGGTTTGGAGGTCATTTTTTAAAATTCTACCATGATATGTAAAAACACCTTTTGTAGCCTCATGAAATGTTCTACTAGCATTTTGTGAATCACAGCCTGCTAGTAGAACAACTATCATCAACAATTTAAAAATAATATTTACTGTTTTTGTTTTTAGCATAGTAACCATTATAAAACCCTTTTTATACCTATGAATTCTGCTCTGTAAGTGCTTGGGGTGATTCCTTTAACTTTTTTAAAAACTCTATTGAAATTCGCCATATTGTTAAATCCACATTTGTAGCCAATTTCCCCAATACTTAGGTCGGTTTCAATTAACCAACGTGCAGCATAGCTTATACGTGTGTCGTTAATGTATTCAATAAAGGTTTTACCCGTTCTTTTCTTAATAAATCTATTAAAAGAAACCACACTCATATTAACGAGTTCGGCAATTTCTGAAAGTGTTATTTTACGATCAAAATTCTCTTGAATATACTCATAGACCTTTTTGATTTTTTTACTATTCTCAAAATCATTTAATTGTGAAATATTTGTTGATAATAATCTCTGATTTCTAGAATTTGCCAAATCATTCAAAATAGAACTTAAATCAAGAAAAGAATCAATATTGGTTGTTTTTGATAATTGAATTATTCTTGGCATACATTCTTCTGTAATTTTTTTAGAAAATAAAATACCGTGATTAGCCTTACTAAACAAATCTCTAAATGGTTTAAAAATAGTTCTAGAGAGTAGCTTTTTATCAAATAAATCATCATGAAATTGTATTGTTATCTCATGAATTTTATCATGTTTACAATTATGGGTTTCCCAACCATGAACTAAATTTGGCCCTAAAAGAACTAACTCAATATCATCAATTTCTTCTAAGTGATCCCCAACAACCCTTCTAACTCCTTTACCATTCATTATAAAATTAAGTTCATACTCAGGATGAAAATGAATTGGAAAATCAAAATCTTTTTTTAATCTATCAAAAACCAAAAAACTGTCTTCGGCAGCAAGTGGTGTAATCTCTCTGTGTACATTCTTTAAAAGATGTTGATTTCCCATTTATTTTTCGATGTATTTTTTAAAAGTATTTTTTGCTTAATTTGAAGTTCGTTGTTCGAGTATTTTTTTACTGTTGACCAAGGCTCGATAATTGTGGTATGCCCCCTTCCAAACATGGCCTTTTCGGTCATACTTTGTTTCTGGCTTATTATCCTGTCCCCATTCATACCATCCTCCATTTTTTTTATCCATTAGATATTGGTTCGTATAGCGCCAAAGTTGATTAAAATGCCTTCTATAATTTATTTTGTCTTTTGGGAAATAAAAATCCATTAACAATAAACTGTTTAATCCTTCGGCTTGAGACCACCAATTCTTATTGTAATTAACAATGCTTAAGGTATCTTCATTCTTAAAATAATAACCACCGTCATAAAATCCGCCAAGTTTGTTGTCCCAACCATTGAGAATAGCATGATCAACCATCATTTTTCCTTTATATAAGGTTTTCTCGAATTCCCAATCTCCAATAATAATAGACGCTTCTAGCATCAAGTAAGCAGTCTCTACATCATGTCCAAAAGAGATATGATCCATGTAATAGTGTTTTTTTATGGTATCTATATCTGTATTTCTAAATGAAATTGGAGTCCAATCTTTTTCAAAAAACAAATTCATATACCCTTTATCCGTAGTAATTGTGTCTCTTATTAAGACCAGTAGCTCTTTTATACGCGTTTTCACCAACTCATTTGGCCAAACCTCATATAATGAAGTTAGCGCTTCTAATAAATGTATTGTACTGTTTTGGTCTTTGTAGCCAACCTCAGAAGTAGAGATAAAATCTTCAGTTCTAACAATATGCGTACCATCTATGGCCATAGATTGGTAATATCCTTTATATACATTGTCATGGCTATGTTCTTCTAACCATTGAAATGTTTTCTTTGCCAAATCTAAGGCTTCTTCATTTCTAGAGGCATGGTAATAAGTAGATAATCCATAGATAGCAAACGAATTACCATAGGCTGTTTTTGCTTCACCCGGTCGTACAATAGGTTCTCCGTTTTTTGTCACCATGCTATGAAAGCCTCCATTCGTAGTATCCCACATATAATCACGTAAAAATTTAAATCCATGGTTTGCATTGGAGAGGTATTCATTTTTTCTTTTAGGATTTTGTAATGCCGCAGTGGCATTTGTCCATATATGCCTGGCCTGGGTGACTATCATTTTATCGTGCTGATTTCCTAATTGAAAATCATAAGTTACATCACTGTAATACCCCCCGTGCAAAGTATCTAATACTAAAGGGTACCATTTATCAAGTATTTGTTCGTTGGCAGCTGCTTGTAATTCAAAAATTAAATCGTTCTCACTGGATTTTAATTTTTTATTTTGAGAAAAAGCTGAAAGTGAAATCATCAACAGAAAATAAAAACATAATTTTTTTTTCATAGTGTAAGTATATTACTGATAAATATATAATAATCTTAATATTTTAAACATTATTGAATGAATCATACTGTATAATGACAAAATAATATCAATACATACATTAGTATTCATATAATTTTAAATTCTCTAAAACAGACTATGAAATTTCTTATATTTTTTATTTTATTTTTTAAAATTGTTACGCTTCAGGCTCAAATAACCAGCGAGCGACAAAGCTCTGACTTTACGATTAATGAATCGGAGTATTTGGAAAGGCGAGGTGCTAATGTAATGCTTGCCCATGATTTTTATCCGGAGAGCCATCAAGGTGGTGTTGGCATTATTCAAAATGGAATAAGAGTTGCAACAAATGGAGATTTACGATTGGAGGCTACACCAGGGCAATGGCAACCTGTACCTAAAGTTGGAGAGAGGAAAGTGGACCGAGAAAAACAGGAAATTAGTGTAAGAATGTCTTACCCTGACGAGTCTAAAGACAAAAAAGGTTTCAACCCAATTGATTATCCAAATCTTAATTTCGCTTATACCCTTAAGGTAATTCCTGCAGGAGAATCGTTTAAAATAATCGTAGACCTTGATAAACCATTACCTGAAGAGTGGATTGGAAAAGTGGGGATGAACTTAGAATTGTTTCCTGGCATATTGTTCGGTAAATCATATTACATGGATAAATCCTTAGGCTTGTTCAATCAACAAGCAAATGGACCGGGAATACAAAATGCTGATGGCAGTTTTTACCTTGAACCAATGGCCCAAGGTAAAAAATTAATAATAGCACCTGAAGCACCAGAACAAACCATGATTATAGAAAATATGGATGGTTCTAGCATGCAACTTTTAGACGGTCGTGCTAAGCATACCAATGGATGGTTTATTGTGCGTTCATTAATACCTAAAGGGGCTACCAAATATGCTATTGAGTGGGTTATTACCCCAAAAGCATTAGAGAATTACATCTATGAACCAGTTGTTCAAGTATCACAAGTAGGTTACCATCCATCGCAAGAAAAAATAGCAATTATTGAAACAGATACTAATTCTACAGCTAGCAAAGCTATATTGTATCGGGTCAATGAAAACGGGGAACGTACCCAGGTTTTATCAGCTATGCCAAAATCATGGGGAGATTTTTTACGCTATAGGTATTATCAATTTGATTTTTCAAAAGTTACACAACAAGGAATTTATCAAATAGAATATTCGGAATATCAAACACGCCCTTTTCAAATAAATAGTACTGTTTATCAGAGAAATGTATGGCAACCTACTCTAGAATATTTTTTACCCGTACAAATGTGCCACATGCGTGTAAATGACCGATATAAAGTATGGCATGGACTATGTCATATGGACGATGCTAGAATGGCTCCGATAAACACCAATCATTTTGACGGGTATTTACAAGGGCCAGAAACGATGACCGAATTTCAACCTGGGGATCATGTTCCTGGTATAAATATTGGAGGATGGCATGATGCAGGAGATTACGACCTACGTGTTGAATCCCAAGCTTCTACCGTTCATGGGCTTACACAGATTTATGAACTCTTTGATGTAAACTATGATAATACAACCATAAATCAAGCTCTAAGAACAGTAGATATATTGATCCCTGATGGGAAGCCAGATGTGTTACAACAAATTGAGCACGGCGCACTTTCTATAGTAGGGGGGTATAAAAGTATGGGCAGATTTTATCGTGGAATCATTGTGCCTACGCTTGAGCAATATGTATTGCTTGGAGATCCTGTAAATCATAGTGATAACCAAATTTATACAGACATTGAACAAAATTCCAAAATTCCTTTGGGGCAAGCTGGCGCACCAGATGATCGTTGGGTATTTACCGAGGATAACCCTAAACGGGAAATAAATACAGCCACCGCCTTAGCTTCAGCCGCTAGAGTCCTTAAAACATACAATCCTGAATTGGCAAGTGATTGTTTGGCAATTGCTAATGAAATCTGGACAAAAACCCAAGTTGATAATCCATTGACAAAGGTTGGTTTGGCGGTGGAATTGCTAAAGACAACAAAGAATAAGGATTATCGCAAGTATCTCTTACAACATGAAGATATAATTACTAATAATGTTTCCCAAACCGGATGGATTATAGGCCCTGTACTTCCTCTAATAAACAGCACTGGTTTTAAAGAAAATTTAACTGAGGCTGTAATTAACTATTTTAAAGAAATAGAAAGCTTAGGAAAAAAGACCCCGTATGGTTTACCCTATGAGCCCAATATATGGGGAGCTGGCTGGGGAATACAGAATTTTGGAGTTAAACAGTATTATCTCCATACCAGTTTTCCAGAAATATTTCCAACTACCTACATGCTTAACGCCATGAATTTTATTCTAGGGGTTCACCCAGGTGTCAACACATCCTCTTTTGCTTCTGGGGTGGGGTCGAAATCTATCACTCAGGCCTATGGTGTTAATAGAGGTGATTTTTCTTTTATACCCGGAGGAGTTGGTTCTGGAACAGCATTAATTCGTCCTGATTTTCCAGAACTTTTAGAATGGCCTTTTCTATGGCAGCAAACAGAATATGTTTTAGGAGGGGGAACTACAGATTATTTGTTCCTTATTTTGGCGGCAGATAATTTGCTCAATAAACAATAATGTAACTAGAATCTAATGAATAAAATTATACTATTTATCACGTTTATATTAGTAAATACGTCAATACATGCCCAATATTCACCGGTAAATGAAGATGCTTCAAAAGAAGCTAAAATGCTATTGGAATACATTTACTCGTTGAACGATAACATTCTCTCCGGACAGCACAGTTATAATGAAAAACCAAGTTCCTATTATGAAATTGCAGAAGAAATAAGTGGCAAGGAACCTGCCTTATGGGGAACTGATTTTTATT
>CAXBHA010000005.1:0-18954 GCA_963974955.1 uncultured Yeosuana sp.
TAAAGATTTTGCAATGAAGGGCAACCTTGTTGACATTGCCGTAGGTTTTGTAATGGGTGCTGCATTCAAACAAGTGGTAACATCATTTACTGGTGGTATTGTGTCTCCATTAATTGGTTTAATTTTCAAGGCCAACTTCAACGATTTAAAATGGGTTATTTCTGAAGGCGTAGCAGATGAAGTAGGAAAAATTACGGGAGAAGTTGCAGTACTTTATGGTTCTTTTCTTACCAATGTGATTGATTTTATAATAGTTGCTTTTGTTATGTTTATGATTATTAAGGGTATAAACAAAACCAAGAAAAAAGAAGAACCAGCTCCCGAAGCCCCAAAAGGACCTTCACAAGAAGACCTATTAACAGAAATAAGAGATTTACTAAAAAAATAACTATTTGTTAAATAAATAACATTGTGTTATTTGTTGTTAAAAGGGCCTCGTTTTAAAAAATGAGGTCCTTTTTTTGATTTATAAAATAGAATTAATCCCTAATTTTGCCTACTTAAATTTTTTAAAATAAAACACATGAAAGTAGCTGTTGTTGGCGCCACTGGGATGGTTGGCGAAGTCATGCTAAAAGTACTTGCAGAACGTAATTTTCCAATTACCGAATTACTATTGGTTGCCTCAGAACGTTCTGTAGGCAAAACGTTAATCTATAAAAATAAGGAATATACTGTAATTGGTTTAGCTGCTGCTGTGGCTGCAAAACCACAAATTGCCATATTTTCAGCTGGAGGCGATACGTCTTTAGAATGGGCGCCTAAATTTGCTGAAGTTGGCACAACAGTTATTGATAATTCATCTGCCTGGAGAATGGATCCTACTAAAAAATTAGTAGTTCCCGAAATTAATGCAACCGAATTAACTAAAGAAGATAAAATAATCGCTAACCCAAATTGCTCAACTATTCAACTGGTTTTGGCCTTATCTCAATTACATAAAAAATATAAAATGAAACGCGTTGTGGTTTCAACATATCAATCGGTTTCTGGTACAGGTGTAAAAGCCGTTAGACAATTGGAGAATGAAATTGCCGGCATTGATGGAGATATGGCGTATCCTTACCCAATAAGCAGAAATGTATTACCGCATTGTGATACATTTTTAGAAAATGGCTATACTAAAGAAGAAATGAAATTAGCCAGAGAACCTCAAAAAATATTTAACGACAAAACATTTTCAGTAACGGCTACTGCGGTTCGTGTTCCTACATCTGGAGGACATTCAGAAGCCGTAAATGTTCAGTTTGAAAATGATTTTGAGTTATCAGAAGTCCGTAAACTGCTTAGCGAAACTCCTGGTGTGATCGTTCAAGACAATCCGGCAACAAACTCTTACCCAATGCCTATATTTGCACATAATAAGGATGAGGTTTTTGTGGGGCGTCTTAGACGGGATGAAACCCAACCAAACACATTGAATATGTGGGTTGTTGCTGATAATTTACGCAAAGGGGCCGCAACTAACGCTGTTCAAATTGCTGAATATTTGGTAGCAAATAAATTGGTTTAATAAGATTGATTGTCAATTATTAGTCATAAAAAAGCTTGTTTCCCTGAACTTGTTTCAGGATCTTATTGAGAAGTCGTTGATTATCAGAGGTTTTAAGATGCTGAAACAAGTTCAGCATGACGTTTAAATAAGCAGACATCACACAAAACAGATATTCTTAAAAAAATAAACCATTTAACTAAAAAAGCAACAATGAAGATTTTAAAAACCATACTCCTGTCGTTAACCATTGTACTTACGTTTGCTTCTTGTGATAAGAAACCATCTAAAGAAGCTATAAAATTCAATAATGCCTTTAAAGATGTTATGGCCGTTCATGATGACGTGATGCCCAAAATGAACGAAATGGGCAAATTATCAGCTGACCTAAAGGCAAAAGTTGATACTACTGCAGCTGGTAGAACGTATCAAAAAGCATTGGATTCATTAGGTAAAGCCCATACCGTTATGATGAAATGGATGGAAGATTTCAGCAATAAATTTCCGTATGCCGAGGACCGTTTAAAAGGCAAATCGACCGAAGAAATTCTAAAAGAGACAGATGCCCTTAAAAACGAGAAAACAACTATTGATGCTGTACGCAATTCTGTAAACGGCAGTATTAATAATGCTAAAACAGTTTTGGATAAATAAAAATTTTAACCAAACTATACTAAACCATAAGCTTCTACTAGTATTTTTTGTGTAGGAGCTTTTTTTGTTTGTTTTAATTGCCTGTAAAAAGAACTCTCAGAAAAAATTGCTGTTGTGAATTACCCTAAAACAAAAACTGTAAATACTCATTTAAAGAAAATATGAACAATAAAAGGATTTTTATATTTTTATTACTAACCATTGTTTGGTCTTGGACTTTTTGGATAATTGGTTTGGATTATCTAGCAGAAGGTATCACCCAAGAAACAATCGGTAAATTTTTAATTTTTTTTTCATGGGCGTTTATGGCCCAACTGCTAGTGCTATTGTAACCACTATTTTATTTGACGGTTTTAAAGAAGTCTTGAATTTACTCAAGAAACTATTTATTTGGAATGTTCCATTAAAAAACTATTTATTCATTATTCTCTTACCACTAATTTTTGTCATTATTGGAATTGGACTTTATAACTTATTCATTGGAGATATTGGAAGTTTTGATATAATGGCTTTTCTTTCTATTCCTACCATATTATGGGCTGGTTTTTACGCTGGACCAGTAGGAGAAGAATTGGGCTGGCGAGGTTTTTTACTTCCCGAATTTCAAAAACAATTTTCGAACTTGAAAAGTGCAATTTTAATTGGAATGATTTGGTTTGTTTGGCATATACCGTTATTCTGGGCTCCTTTTGGAACTTTGGTTAGTGGAGAAGACATTTTAATTTTACCCGTAATCATATACTTTATAATGTTAACCTGTTTGTCAATAATAATAACTTGGCTGGTAATTAATTCCAAAGGAAGTGTTCTAATTGCAATCTTGTTTCATTTATCAATCAATGCAGGAATAGCATTGTTATTTTTTCCTGAGCTGAATATGGATTTCAAAAAAGTACATTTATTGTCCAGTATAGGAATCCTAATATTTACTGGAATATTGATTACGAAAAATAAATTAAAAACGAGTGCCAACAAAGACGTGTGTAATTAATTGCTTGGTTCTGGCTTACTTACAAAAATCCTCGCGGATTTTCTATTCGATTTTAATTTGCTGAATTAGTTGCTTAACCACGCAATTAATTATACACGTTGACACCTATCCTGCAACTTTAATTACTACTAGCAACAACCATGACGACCGTGTAGTTCCCACACACAGTTTTAAATTTGCGGCTGAATTACAACGCAAACAAACAGGAGACAATCCAGTGCTAATTCGTGTTGAAATCAATGCCGGTCATGGCGTCGGAGCTCCTATAAGTAAAACCATTGAGCTATATACCGCTCTTTTTGGTTTTACTACATTATACAATATGGGATATAGGGTGCTTCCCAATAAAATGAGTCATAATTTAAAATGTGAAATCCTATAATTCTTTTAAAAAGCCGTAGAGGTTTCGAGCCATTTATTTATGTTATTTTTGCCATATGCTGCAAGTAAAAAATATTTCTTTTAGTTATAAAAATAATCCTGTTCTTCAAAATATAAGTTTTGAAGTTAAACAAGGTGAACACCTTTCCATTATTGGTGAAAGCGGCTCAGGAAAAAGCACTCTTTTAAAATTACTTTACGGTACCTACGACTTAAATAATGGTGAGATATTTTGGAAAGACCACGCTATTTTAGGCCCGAAATCCAACCTAATTATTGGTCCGGAATACATGAAATATGTGGCTCAAGAATTTGATTTAATGCCATATATTACCGTTGCTGAAAATATTGGTGACTTTCTTTCAAATTTTTATCCAGAAAAAAAACAAGAACGCATTACTGAACTTTTAAACGTTGTGGAATTAGAAGCATTTGCTAACACCAAAGTAAATTGTTAAGCGGTGGACAAAAACAGCAGGTTGCATTGGCCAGGGCCATTGCCAAACAACCCGAAATTTTATTATTGGATGAACCCTTTAGCCATATCGATAATTTTAAAAAACAATCGTTACGCAGGAGTTTATTTAATTATTTAAAGCAAAACCAAATTACGTGTATAGTAGCAACCCATGATAAGGATGATGTGATTTCTTTTTCTGATTATATGATTGTACTACACGATACGCATGTTTTGGCTTATGATAGTCCGAAAAACTTATATAATAATCCAGAAAGTAAGCTTATAGCATCCTTTTTTGGAGAATTTAATGATCTCAAATCTTATGGGATTATATATTCGCATCAACTAAAAGTGGATGAAAAATTAGGTTTAAAAGTAATAGTGACGCAGTCTTATTATAAGGGAAACTATTATTTAATCGAAGGGGATTTGAATGGAGAAAAAGTCTTTTTTGAAAATTCCTCTGAAATTGAAAGTGATAAAACAGTGTTTTTAGCTATTACCAAAAACTCAACAGTTTTCAAAAACCTGTGAGGTATGTCGCGTTAGACCGAAATAGCATAGGCACTATAAAATCCATGATGTGTTATAGAAAACGAATCATTTTGCTCCTCATTGTTATAAAACAGTTTTGGCACCCCTATTTCATTTTTTAAAATTCTTAATTCATTAACTGGAGTGTTTTTTAATTTCGAAAATGATAACAGCAGTCTTTGCCTCGTTAAATTAGATCGAATTTTATAAGAGGTGTTTTCAATTTTAAAATTATAGTTTATGCTTGATCTGGTTTTTTCTGAATATGCCAAAGTATTTATAAAATCATCGGTGATTTCAGATTTGGTTACATATTTATTTCCGTCAATACAAACCAAACCATCATTTTTAGAAGCCAAATCACATCTTAATATTTTCGGGTTAAAAAAACGCACTCCATATTTCTGCACATAAATTTTATAAGCAGCTTCTTTTATGCTCCAAAGTAACCAAACCATTTGAGATTCATCTTCAGAATTTAAAATAAACTGTTGTTCTTCTTTTGTAAACACCTTATCTAAAAACCCTGATCTTTTCCAATTGGATTGTAAAGCTGCCGTTTTTAAATCAACAATATCATTGCCTATCATTTTGCTGCCAATTTCTCATTTACAATATCCATAGCGGCTTTTACTGATAGCATTTTTTCCATGTCCTCATTTTCAATTCTAATATCAAATACCTCTTCAACATCTAAAATAACATCCACCAAATTGGCAGAATTAATTTTTAAATCTTTGACAAAATCAGTGTTTTCAGATAAGTTCTTGAAGGCTTCTTCATCTTGAATGTAAGGTTCTACAATTGTTTTTAGTTTGGCAATTAATGCTTCTTTTTCCATATAAATATTAAACTGTATAAGTTTTAAATATAACACATCCGTTTACATCGCCAAAGCCAAAACTTGCTTTTGCCGCAATATTAACTTTCGTTTTTAATAATTCTTTAGGTATTTTTTCTTCAGAAATTAAACTTGAAATCTCTGGGTGCACATCTTCACAATTTATGTTTGGAAAAATAAATTGCTCTTTCAACTGTAAAACAGTAGCGACACTTTCAATACTTCCAGCAGCAGCTAAACAATGCCCAACCATCCCCTTTAATGAATTGATATAGGGGAAATCTACTCCTTTTCTATGCAATGCTTTGGTCCAATTTTCAATTTCCAAACTATCTTTTGACGTCGCTGTTAAATGACCATTAATAACGTCAATATCCTCCGCAGAAATTCCTGAATTTTCAATAGCTTCTTTTATGCAGCGCACTGCGGC
This sequence comes from uncultured Yeosuana sp., assembly GCA_963974955.1. Classification (GTDB taxonomy): domain Bacteria; phylum Bacteroidota; class Bacteroidia; order Flavobacteriales; family Flavobacteriaceae; genus Yeosuana. Next base: position 5,784 of record CAXBHA010000005.1, read on the forward strand.
CTCAGCATTTGGAGCCGTCATCGATCCTCCTTTACGTTGCCCACCAGAATTTACGGCACCACCCAATACCTCAGCATATATAGTTGCTTTTCGCTCTAAAGCACTTTCTAAAGATTCTAAAACTAACGCTCCTGCACCACTGCCAGGAACAAATCCGCTAGCAGATGCACTCATGGGTCTTGAACCTTGTTCTGGTGTATCATTGTGTTTATAAGTCATCACTCGCATGGCATCAAATCCTCCCCAAATGTAAGGACCATCATCACTGCAACTGCCTACCAACATGCGTATTGCTTTCCCTGACTGTATGCGGTCAAACCCTAAAATGATTGCTTCAGTTCCTGTAGTACATGCCGAAGAATTGGTGGTAACCTGATTACCTAAACCTAACATTCCCCCTAAAAAGGCACTCACTCCACTTGCCATAGTTTGCACCACAACGGTGCTTCCCAACCGTTTTACTTCTTTATTGTCAAGTTTATAAATAGCCTCTCTAAACTTTTCAACCCCAGAAGTTCCTGTACCAAAAACAGTACCGCTGTCGTAATCTAGTTCACTCTCGGCATCTACCGAAAACCCTGCATCTTTCCAAGCATCGACACCTGCCATACAGCCGTATAAAATCCCCGAACTATTAAATCCGCGCAATTGCAATGGCGTGAAATATTCTAATTTTTTTTCTTCTGAAACAATGGGGATACCCCCAATACAGCATGAAAAATCTAAATCTTTTAAATTTTGGTGATAAGCTATTCCTGAAGTACCCTTTTTGATAGCGTTTTTAAAACCCTTTAAACCAACACCATTTGGAGCAACAACTCCCATACCTGTAATAACAACTCTATGCCTCATTTGTTGTTGGTTTTATCATTCCTGAAATAGAGCCTCTACAAACCAATTCATTTTTTTCGTTTAACATCTTCACTTTACACCTTAATTTGTTAAATCGAAAGACTTCCTTTTCTGAAATAACGGTTACTTTCTCATTAGGAAACACAGGTAAAAAGAAATCTATTTGACTTGATGTTAAGGCTATTTGAAGATTTTTTTCATTGGATATTTTCTCCTTCAAAATATAAACCCCCAAACACACAACACCAATTTGCGCCATACATTCTGTTAGTATAACACCCGGTGTTATTGGGTTGTTTTTAAAATGGCCCTGATAGAAATAGTCGTCTGGTTTAAAAGTATAATTGCCTGTGATACCTTCATTAGAAATTATGGTCAACTCATCAACAAATAGAAAAGGGTGTTGATATGGTAATAAGGTTATGATTTGACTACTATTCATTTCTTTTATTTGTTAGACCTCACAGGTTTTAAAAACCTGTGAGGTCTCATAAACTATCAACTTATATGCTCGCCACCATCAACAGGAATAATGCTTCCATTAATCCAACTGGCTTCATCTTTACTCAGCAAATAAACGACATTGGCAACATCTTCAGGAGCTGTTAATCGTTGAAACGGATTTCGCAACAAGGTATGTTCTTTGACTTTTTCATTACCTGGAATCATTTGTAAAGATGCCGTATTGGTAACACCTGCCTGGATACAATTGGCTCTAATGCCGTAAGGTGCAAACTCTAAAGCTATATTTCTGGTCAGTGCTTCTAATGCCACTTTTGCAGCAGAGACCGCTGCATAGTTTTTCCATGCTTTGGCATTGCCCTCGCTAGTAAAACTGATGATTCTAGCATCTTTAGCAAATAGATTGGCTTCAAAAACAGCTTTAGTCCAATCGTATAAACTAATCGCCATCGCGTTGATGGTTAAAGTAAAGTCATCGTTTTTTAAATTTGGTTTATCATCTTGAATCATTGGTTTTAAATTGCCTTTAGCGATGCTATGTACCAGTGTTCTAATTTTTCCTTTTTTGCCTAAATGTTGCTGTAACTCAATAATTATTTCCTGTCGTTTTTCAGGATTTATGGCATCCATATTAAAAGATATAAACTGAATGTTTTCGGCTTTTATTTTGTTAAATTCAACCGTTATTTCTGCTTCTTGAAATCTTGAATTTCTATGAACTATGCAAATATTCATACCGTGAGCAGCCAGTTTTTTTGCAGTGGCCAAACCCAATCCACTTGAGCCTCCTAAAATAAGCGTCCAATAATTTTTATGTTCAAATTCTTTTACCATTCCAATAAAATACGTTGTGCTGAAAACCCTGGCCCAAAACTAAGCATTAACCCTTTGTCTCCTTTTGGTAATTTTTTGTCCATAAAACGCTCTAAAACATAAAGTACGGTAGCACTGCTCATATTGCCATACAATTTGAGAACTTCTTTGGTGTCGCCTATATTTTTTCCCAGAGAACCAAATAAATCCTCAACGGTTTGCACAATTTTTTTTCCTCCTGGATGAAAAATAAGATGGTCTATATCTTGCATGGAAATCCCATTTCTCTCTAAAAAAGGATGCACAATATTTGGAAAATGTTCGGCAATGGTTTCGGGCACCGTAATATCCAAAATCATTTGCAATCCTGTATTTACCAATTTAAAACCCATCATATGTTCGGCATCATAAAAATGGTACATGGCTTCGTCCTTAATTTCAGGACCTTCTTCGTTTTCATAGGAAGACAAAATAACACCGGCTGCCCCGTCTCCAAAAATGGCAGCACTTACAATATTTACCATCGAAAAATCGTCTAACTGAAAGGTGGCTGTTGGTGACTCCACAGCAATAACGACCGCTCTTTTGTTTGGATTTGCTTTTAAAAAATTCTTGGCATAAATAATGCCAGAAACACCAGCGGCACAACCCATTTCGGTAACGGGCAAACGAACAATATCCTGTTTCATTTTTAAGCGATTTATCAAATAGGCATCCAAAGATGGAATCATAATACCGGTACAACTCACTGTGATAATGTAGTCAATATCCTCTGGTTTAAGGTTTGCTTTTTCTAACGATTTTAAAAGAGCGTTTTCCGCAAGGGTAATGACTTCTCTAACGTAAATGTCGTTTTTTTCTTCAAAAGAAGTGTTTAAAAAGACATCTTCTGCATCCATAATGGAATAACGTCTATCAACACCGGCATTTTCAAAAATCTTGAGGACTTTACGTTTAAAACGATCCTCTTGACCCGACAGCCATATTTCTAAATAAGGCAAAATATCAGCGGTTGACCGAGTGTATTTAGGCAGTTGTTTTGCTACAGATATTATTTTTACGCTCATTAATTTTGAATTATCCATTGATAACGAAATGCCCATTTCCACTTGATTTGGGGCGTTACTTGCAATTTTTTTGAAAAGGACTTTAGTTCTTCACGTTTAAATCCACGCAAAATAGATGTTAATCCATCTTCAATAATCATTCTGTTTTTTATAGTTAGACATACTAATTTAAACAAATAATAAGCCATGGGATGCCGATACAAATCATTTACAATAATGCCTAACTTTGCTTTATTTTTTACTTTAGACAGAATATCGATAATTTGTTCGTCTATAAAATGATGCAAAAAAAGGGTTGATAAAACAAGGTCGTATTGTAATGTTTTAAATTCTTCTGAAAAAATATCACAATCTATAAAACTAATATCGCCATAATCTTTTGATAAGCGTCTTGCGTAAGCCATCGCATCTTTATTGGCGTCTAAACCAACAAGTTTGAATGTATAGCCTTCTTTTTTGGCAAATTGTGCTATTCTTCTAAGCATGTCTCCTCCACCACAGCCTAAATCTACAATAGTTATTGGCTTGTTTTTGGGATGCTCTTTAAGCACTTTTTTTAATGCACTAATCGTTACATGATTGCCTCCTAGCCATTTATTAATACTTGCTAATGTGTCTAGAGTATCGTGCAAAACGGCTCCTTGAATGGAAAAATCATCCATAATTTCAACGGCATTTGTTCTATGCTTTGTATTGATTAACAAGCTCATTTTACGACCATGGGTTTCCCGTGAGTTAGCTTTATGATTTTTGGCAATAGGCTTGGAATATGTTTAATTACAGGAATTAGCATTTCAGATAATTGATTTTTGCTAAATATGTTTGCCACAAAATGACCAACTTTTAATCGAGTTTTAAATTCTTTGTCCCAAGATTTTTGATAAGCCTTTTCCAATGCTAAGCGCGATTCAATTTTTCCTTGAAGATACTCAATAATTAAATGCGAAGCCATTTGTGCGCTCCTTATTGCCATACTCATTCCGTTTCCGCATAAAGGGTGAATCATACCCGCAGCATCTCCACACATAATAATATGATTTTCAATGGGACTTTTGTTTGAAAAGGAAATCTGACTTATGGTTAACGGCTCTTCAAAAATAGGTTGGGTGATTCTAAAGATAGATTTTAAATACTCGTTTTTAAATACCACTTTCTCCTGGAAATCTTCAATATCCTTATACCTCTTAAAAGCATCAAGACCCGTGATGTAGCAGAGATTAACAGTGTCATTTTCAACTTTTGAAACACCACAATAACCCCCTTTAAAATTGTGGAGGGCCACCAAACCCTTTGGAAAATTGCCTTTCGCATGCATCTTTACGGCCAAAAAGGGCGATTTCTGTTTTATAAAATCCCTGTCTAGTTTTATATCTAAAGAAGCGCGTTTACCATGGGCGCCAATTACAATGTTGGAATGGAATGTTTTATTTTTTGTTTGAACAGAAAAGACATCATTTAAAAATTGAATGTCGATTACCGAATCCCGAATGATTTTTACGCCATTTTGAATGGCCCTATTTGCTAATGCATTATCTAAAGTGTAACGGCTAATCCCGAAACCACCCAAAGGCAAAGGTGCTTTTATAAGTTTGTTTTTGGCTGTTGAAAGTTCAAATTTATTGATTTTTTGTGCCCCTAACTTAAATACATCTATTTCTAAATACTGTAAATAAGGCAATACTTCATTAGAAACATATTCACCACAAACTTTATGTTTTGGATAGTTATTCTTTTCAATAACCAATACCTTAATATCTTGTTTTGATAAATGGATAGCCGATGATAAACCCGCCAAACCACCACCAATAATAATAACATTTAAGGGTGTTGAATTTGTTTTCAAGAATGATTTCTTTTTCTGCAATTTCAATAAAGATACTTGAACTCATTTAAACTTTCTGCGTTTAAGCGAAAATTAGACATTTTTTGACCATTTGAAGTGTTTTTTGAGTTGCATAGCAGTGCTACGGAAGAAGAAAAAGACAAAAAATGGGTAAAAAAGGGCAATTTTTTAGCAAATGGAAAAAGTTTAAATGAGTTCACTATGTTTAATTAGAAAATAAATGGTAAGGCAATATTATATTACATTTGTAATCTTGAATTTTAATGCTCTAAAAACTATAGTATTGCCAATTGTTTTTGAAAGTAATATTTGCCCAACGGGCGTATTGGGAGAAATAGCGTAAAAAATAGTGTCCCCAGCTTTTATTTTGCCTGCGCTTATTGCAATAAAATAATTGTTTTCTGAAGTAAAAACAACACTTCCCAAACTAATAATGTTTGATGTTTTCTCTGGATTCACCTTTGAAAATTGCTCTTTAATTTTCAAAACTTCTGCTAATTGGTTACCTGCCTTTTCGCGTTCCAATTGAAGCATCGCTCTACCTGTTTCATGTTTATCGCCTGCCGAACTTTTAGTCTCCGATTGTAAAGATTGTTGTATTTCCATGATGCTGTTTTGAACTGTTTTGAGTCTGTTTTCTAAAACCCTTTGACATTGATGATACAATTCAGATTTTATTTCTGTATCACTATTCATAGTCCAGTTTTCCAAAATAATTCATCTGTCTAACGATCCAGTTTTTTCTTCTTGAAATATAGTCTGAAGGTGGATTTGCCCGATACCGTAAAGGAGCGGGAAGTATAGCGGCAATAGCAGCAGCTTCATAACTATTAAGTTTTATGGCCGGTTTTTTAAACCAATATTGAGATGCCGCTTCTGCACCATAAACACCATTGCCCATCTCTATGCTATTCAAATACACTTCAATAATACGTTCTTTAGACCAAAATAATTCAATTAAAAAAGTAAAATAAGCTTCCAATCCTTTCCTGAGCCAACTCCGCTGTGGCCATAAAAACACATTTTTTGCTGTTTGTTGACTAATAGAACTAGCACCTTTAATGCGCCTTCCTTTTTGATTGTTGTCCATAGCCTTTTCTATAGCCTCAAAATCAAAACCGTGGTGATTTAAAAAATTTTGATCTTCACTACTAATGACTGCCAATTGCAAGTTTTTTGAAATTTTATCCAATGAAACCCAATCATGTTTTAAAACCAGCTTTTTATTGTTTTGAATCTGTTCCACGTTTCTTATTAGCATTAATGGCGTTATAGGAACTGGAACCCATTTAAAAAAAATGACAATTGCAATAGAAAACACAAACGACCATAGGACTAATTTTAAAAGGAATTTGAAGAATCGTTTTATCATATTAATTAATTATTGGTATAGCAAACAGTAGTGAAGGCAATTTAATAGCTCCCCTAATGTAAACAGTTTCATTTATTGTCCCCTCTACTATTTCAAACCCGTTTTAAAGTAATTTTGAAGATTTTTTATACATTACATTTCTTTCTTCCAAATACTTCATAAAGTAATTAAAACATACTTCGTGTTTACCAACCAATTCTGGTGGAAACAGCCCTTTTTCTTTAAATATCCCATCTAAGAGTAGATTGGCCGCTGCTGTTGCTGTATAACCAGTTGTTCGAGACATTGAGGATGTTTTTGTTTCAGAATTATACTCATCATATAAATTATACATCACTTCTTCCAAAACACCCTCTTTATTTTTACCTTTTACAGTCACCCTCATAACGGTTAATTCTTCTTCTGTCTCACCAAGCTTCCATTCATTAAACAAAATTTTACTTGTAAAATCTAACGGGGACATACTATTCCCATTAACTTCAATTTTATCTTTACTAAAAAATCCACTTTCTTTTAAAACCCTAACATATTCCACATGTCCTGGATAACGCAAGGTCTTTTCTTTCATGTTTGGAATATGTGGCATAGTGTGTATAATTGATCTTAATCCATCGGAATTAAAAGACTCCAAGGTTCCAACTTTTTCAAAATCCACATATTCACAATCTGTTAGGGGTTCTCGTATAACTTCATGTCCTTGCTCCACATATCGTGCCGGTCGTGTATATTCCTCAATAACATCAACGGGAGAAAAAGGTGCTTTATAACAAAATGGCCATTTTTTTATTTTCGGCAATCCTCCAACCAAACATTCAAAATCAGTTAATTCCATTTTTTCATTATAATACCCTAAAATAATATTATCCATCCCTGGAGCAACGCCACAATCCACAATTGCTGTTACATTTTTTTCTTTAGCCAAAACATCTAAGTCCAATGAGTTTTCAGGAAAAAAGGAAATATCTATAACGTTCATTTCATTTTCTATAATAGCTTTTAAGGTTTTAAAGCCCAAAAAGCCTGGGACTGCACAAATAACTAAATCGTGTTTGATTATAGCTTTTCTAAGATTTTCTTTATTTGTAACGTCAAGTTGCTCAATGCTTAAAGCATCGCATTTTTGTTTGACTTTATCTAATACATTTTGATTGAGATCGGTTAATGTTACGTTATGCTTTTTTGAAAGATCAATTGCCATTGCACTTCCAACCATCCCAGCGCCTAAAACTATTATATTGCTCATTTTTTGTTTGATTTATTAAGAAAATTAAAGATTAAAATAACTCGAGAAGTAATAAACAGTTATAATCCTGGAATTAATATCCAAGGCATTTCATTTATTTTAGTTATTCTTTTTTCTAACATCTGATAAATGTATAGATTATTTGGTTAATAAAATATGCATTCTAAAGATTATTTGCTAGTTAGAGGTAACTTGTTGTTTTTATTAAAAATGCATAAAAAAAACTCCGAAAAAAATTTTCGGGGTTTTATATTTCTATTCTTTTGAATGTCCGTATTCATTCATAATACCATTTTTGTCATTCAGAATGGAGTGGAACGAAATGAAGAATCCATTAAAATCAATGGGATTCCTCCTTTGTCGGAATGACAGAATTATTATATTTTCAGACTTATGACAAATTACGGACATTCAACTATTCTTCTACTTGTGGATCCATAACAAAATCTTCCATAAACTTTGTGGTGTAATTACCCGCTAAATAATCTGGGTGATCCATAAGTTGTCTATGAAAAGGAATGGTTGTTTTTATTCCTTCTATCACAAACTCATCCAATGCACGTTTCATTTTATTAATGGCCTCTTCGCGTGTTTGTGCCGTGGTAATTAACTTAGCGATCATCGAATCGTAATTTGGCGGAATGGTATACCCGGCATACACATGTGTATCTAAGCGCACACCGTGGCCTCCCGGTGCATGTAAGGTTGTTATTTTACCTGGTGAAGGGCGAAAGCCATTATAAGGATCTTCCGCATTAATTCTACATTCAATGGCATGTAGTTTTGGTGTATAATTTTTACCGGAGATAGGCACCCCAGCAGCAACTAATATTTGCTCACGTATTAAATCAAAATCAATCACTTGTTCTGTAATTGGATGCTCAACCTGAATACGGGTATTCATTTCCATGAAATAAAAGTTTCTGTTTTTATCAACCAGAAACTCAATAGTTCCAGCGCCTTCGTATTTAATAAATTCGGCCGCCTTTACAGCTGCTTCACCCATTTTTGTTCGAAGTGCCGTTGTCATGAAAGGAGACGGAACTTCTTCTGTCAGTTTTTGATGACGACGTTGAATGGAGCAATCTCGCTCCGACAAATGACAAGCCTTTCCAGAAGAATCTCCTACAATTTGTATTTCAATATGCCTTGGTTCTACAATTAGTTTTTCCATGTACATGCCATCATTTCCAAAAGCTGCCTTGGCTTCTTGTCGTGCAGAATCCCAAGCGTCTCTTAACTTTTCCGGTTTAAATACGCCTCGCATTCCTTTACCACCACCACCAGCTGTAGCTTTCAGCATGACTGGATAGCCAACTTCCACTGCTAATTTTTCACAAGCCTCAAAACTTTCAATAATGCCATCGCTTCCCGGAACACATGGGACACCAGCCGCTTTCATGGTTTCTTTAGCCGATGCTTTGTCTCCCATTCTATCAATCATTTCTGGAGATGCTCCTATAAACTTTATGCCATGCTCGCCACAGATTTTTGAGAATTTAGAATTCTCGGATAAAAAACCATATCCTGGATGAATTGCATCTGCATTCGTAATTTCGGCAGCAGCAATGATATTGGACATCTTTAAGTACGATTCGCTACTCGACGGTGGACCAATACAAACGGCCTCATCTGCAAATTTAACGTGCAAACTTTCGGCATCAGCGGTTGAATAAACGGCAACCGTTTTAATTCCCATTTCTTTACAGGTTCTAATAACACGTAGGGCTATTTCTCCTCTATTGGCAATTAATATTTTTTTAAACATAACTTCTGGTATTAAAAATTTCAAATTCCAATCGCGAAATTCCAACTATTGAATTTTGGGTCCCGATAACAATCAGGATGTGGTATTGGAATTTTTAATGGGTTATGATGGATCTACCAAAAATAACGGTTGGTCGAACTCTACTGGTGATGAATCGTCAACTAATATCTTAACGACTTTCCCTGATACCTCAGATTCTATTTCATTGAATAGTTTCATGGCTTCAATAATACAAAGAACATCTCCTTCAGCAATGGTTTGTCCTACCTCAACGAATAACGGTTTGTCTGGAGATGGCTTTCTATAAAATGTTCCAATTATAGGCGATTTTATAGTGATATATTTTGAATTGTCTTCTGCTTTAGGAGCCGAAGAAACTGGCACTTGCGTTTCTGCAACCTGATGAGTTTCTTTAGGATATGCCATCGTGGTTTGTTGCATTGGCGCTTCTGATATATATCTCACCGCTGTAGTATCTGGTTCTGAACCTGTTTTAATGGTGATTTTTATGTCTTCCATTTCAAGTTTAACTTCGCTTGCTCCAGACTTAGCAACAAACTTAATTAAGTTTTGAATTTCTTTTAAATCCATAATATAGTTTTTTAGTTAGTTCACTGAATTATATGCCCATTTTAAGTAGATTGACCCCCAGGTAAATCCGCCGCCAAAGGCTGCAAAAATTAAATTATCTCCTTTTTTAAGTTGTGATTCGTAATCAGATAATAATAATGGTAATGTTGCCGATGTTGTGTTTCCATATTTATGTATGTTCATCATAACCTTTTCAGTATCCAAATCCATTCTACTAGCAGTAGCATCAATAATACGTTTATTGGCTTGGTGAGCTACTAACCATGCCACATCGTTTTTTGTAAGATTATTACGCTCTAACATTTCTAAAGCGACATCTGCCATTCTAGATACGGCATTTTTAAATACTGTTTTTCCGTCTTGAAAAACATACTGTTTCCCTTCGGCAACAGCTTCTGGGGTCATTGGAAACGATGATCCTCCATAAGTTGCTTGAAGAAATTCTCTTCCAGAACCATCACTTCTTAGTAATTCATCTTGTAATCCAAAATTTTGAGTATTGGGTTCAAACAAAACCGCACCTGCACCATCTCCAAAAATAATACACGTAGCTCTGTCTTTATAATTAATCATTGAAGAGTTTTTATCGGCTCCAATTAAAAGAACTTTTTTGTACTTACCGGATTCTATATATCTTGCTGCTACAGACATGCCATAAAGAAAACTTGAACAAGCCGCTTCTAAATCAAAAGAAAAAGCATTAATGGCACCTATTTGTGTAGCGGTAAATGCTGCAGTGGCTGCCGCCTTCATATCGGGCGTTGCGGTAGCAACAATAACAAGTTCAATCTCATTTGGGTCTATCCCCGTTTTATCTATAAGGTTTTGTGCTGCTTTAATGGCTAAGTATGAAGTGCCTTTGCCAACCTCTTTAAGAATTCTGCGTTCTTTAATTCCAGTACGTGAAGTAATCCATTCATCATTTGTATCAACCATTGTCTCAAGAATTTGATTGGTTAATACATAGTCTGGCACATACCCACCTACAGCTGTAATTGCCGCCGATATTTTACTCATAATTTTATCGTTAATTCGACCAAAAAATCATCAAAATTGACAAAAACACTCGAAAACTTGTTCAAAATACTAAATTTTAGGCTAATATCATGCAAATTAAGTTGTTTTTGACTCTTAGAAAAACATATCATAAAAAAAACGCTCACAAGTGAGCGCTTTTTTATTTAAACATATTTTTTTAAGCTACGTTTTCTACTGCTTCAGAATTGTCAATTAGTACTTGACCTCTGTAATATAATTTACCTTCATGCCAGTGGGCTCTGTGGTACAAGTGTGCTTCACCAGTTGTAGGACATGTTGCAATCTGTGGCGCAGTTGCTTTGTAATGCGTTCGTCTTTTATCTCTTCTTGTTTTCGAGATTTTTCTCTTAGGATGTGCCATTTTCTATATTTATTTATCCGTTAATAGTTTTTTTAATGTATTCCAACGGGGATCTATGTCCTCATCTTTTTTGTTTTTTTTGTCAAGTTCTGGACTTAACTCCTTTAATTTATCAAGTATGTCGGACCGTAACGTTCCATCTTCAACTCCAGGGTGAATGCGCTTTATTGGCACTGCCAAGACAATTAACTCATACATGTACTGCTGAATATTAATTTCATGCGCTCCATGTGGAAGGATGAGAATATCTATATTATCATCGTTATATTCCTCTCCAAAATTAACCACCAAGTCAAACTCATTTTTAATGGGTTGATCATAAGGCTCATTGGTTACATCACAATTAACATTGACAGTTCCTGAAATTCTAAAATGCAATTCCAGTAATGTTGTGTTTTTCAGCAACTCAACATCTACTTTAATGGTTACATCATTAAAATCTTCATACTCAAAATAATCAAAGAACGTTTTATCAATTTTAAATTCAAAATGATGTCTCCCTAGTTTTAATCCTACAAATGGAATTGTAAACTCTTTTAGTGGCTTCATCATCACTTCTAATTTGAGCCTGCAAATATATAAATTTTTAATTTATGAGACCGTACTTATAAACATTTTTTTGTTTATCTCCTTTTTTCTGATTGCTTCAATGTATTTGAGGTAAGTTGCTCATAATCAAATCTGTTTTTGAATATTTGCAAAGCCGTATAAACCGCCTCTTTAAAAGAGTTCTCGTCAGCCACTCCTTTACCTGCAATTTCATAGGCCGTGCCATGATCTGGCGAGGTTCTTATCTTATTTAATCCTGCCGTGAAATTTACGCCTTGACCAAAAGATAAGGTTTTAAAGGGAATGAGTCCTTGATCATGATAAGATGCCATTATGGCATCAAAATTTTTGTAATTATTAGATCCAAAAAAACCATCGGCAGCATAGGGTCCGTAAACGAGTTTCCCTTCGTCTTTAATTTTTGCGAGCGTTGGTCTCATAATGTCATCATCTTCCTTGCCTATAACCCCATTGTCTCCTGTGTGTGGATTAATTCCCAGTACTGCAATTTTTGGTCTATTTATTTTGAAGTCTCTCTGTAGAGAATCATATACAATATTGATTTTTTTCTTAATTAACTCACTGGAAATGTTCACAGTAATATCTTTTACGGGAACATGGTCTGTAAGTAACCCAACTCGCAAAGTGTCTGTAACCATAAACATTAAGCTTTCGCCTTCCAATTCTTGTGCTAAATAATCTGTATGTCCTGGGAAATTAAATTCTTTGGACTGGATATTATGTTTGTTTATTGGTGCTGTCACCAAAACATCTATCTTACCGTCTTTTAAAGCTTTGGTTGCTTTTTGGAGTGATTTTACAGCATATTCTCCAATTTTAAGATCCTCTTTACCAAAATCAATAGTTACAGGTTCCTTCCAACAATTTAAAACATTCACCCTTCCAAATACTATCTGGCCAACATTATTGATATCATTGAAATTAATGGTCGAATTAAAATGATTTTTTAGAAATGCCATGACTTTTGAGGAGGCAAAAATTACAGGAGTACAAAAGTCTAAAATCCTTGGGTCTTCAAATGTTTTTAAAACAATTTCTCCTCCAATACCATTTAAATCTCCTATAGATATTCCAACGACTATATTTTCTGATTTCTTCATTAAAAATGATAACTTTTGTTCGTAATTTTGTTAGTACAAATTTAACCAAATAAACAGACAATAATATGTTTACCGGAATAATTGAAGATAT
>CAXBHA010000006.1:0-18117 GCA_963974955.1 uncultured Yeosuana sp.
GGACGATATGATTAACAGGGCATTCCATCCCTGTGCTGAGCGCAGTCGAAGTATGGCCTATAAAAAATAAATATAAACAGATGGATAAAATGAACTTATTGACACTTATGATAATGTTTTTATCATTCCTTTCATGTAGCAGTGATGGCGGAAGTGATAATACAGAGTCCAATAATTTAAAGCCATCAAATTTATCTATAACTGGCCTTGCAGTTGGGACCGATAGTAACAATCCTAACGGAGACGGTAGCGGAAAAGTTGACTTCACTATTACCGCCACAAACGCAACTTCATATAAAGTGTTAGTTAATAATGAAACTTTAGAATTAACACAAAACACGTTTAGTTACACATTCACTAAAAATGGCACTAATGCCTTTTCAATTATAATTTCGGCGTATAATGCTGCTGGATTTACAAGTACTACGTATTCTATAAAAGTCTACGTGTATAAAGAATTACAACTGGTTTGGCAAGATGAGTTTAATCAAGATGGAGTGCCTAATACTTCCAATTGGGGCTACAATACAGGTGTTGGCGATAATGGTTGGGGCAATAACGAATCGCAATATTATACTGATAGACTAGACAACGCCAAAGTTGAAAACGGCTTGTTAAAAATAACTGCAAAAAAAGAAGATTATCAAGGTTCTCAATACACTTCTGCCAGATTGCTTACGGCTGGAAAGTTCGATTTTACCTATGGAAGAATTGACGTTCGTGCTAAATTGCCTTCTGGAGGCGGTGTGTGGCCAGCTATTTGGATGCTTGGTTCCAGTATTAGTTCTTTAGGGTGGCCTGCCGCTGGTGAGATAGATATTATGGAGTATGTTGGCAATAATCCGGGTAAAATATCCAGTGCTATACATACTACGTCCAGTTCTGGAGCAACCATTAATTATAAAGCAGTATCCATTAGCAACGAAACAACCGAATTTCATTTATACTCCATGGTTTGGACGGCGGACAGTTTAACTTTTATGTTGGATGATGTTGCTTACTATACTTACAATCCAGCAACAAAAAATCCTCAAACATGGCCGTTCAATGATAAACAGTTTATCATATTGAATATTGCTATGGGAGGAACATTAGGAGGCGCCATAGATACAAATTTCAATACATCAACAATGGAGATTGATTTTGTGCGAGTGTATCAATAACATAAAAAAAGAATAAAAATGTATTTAAAAAGAAACAGCGTATTAATTGTAGTTATTACTTTGTTCAGCGTTTTTCTGTGTAAAGGACAACAAGATACATCAAAAGACAATATAGAAAGGAAAGTGGATTCAGTCCTATCAATAATGACCCTAAAAGAAAAAATTGGCCAAATGAACCAATATACTGGAAGCTGGGAAATTACCGGTACACCTTCAGATATTGATAGTAAAACCAAATTAGAAAAGTTAAAAAATGGAGAGGTGGGCTCAATGCTCAACGTCTTAACGGTTGAAGCTACCAGAGAAGCGCAAAGAATAGTGATGGAAAATTCAAGATTAAAAATTCCATTAATCTTTGGTTATGATGTGATACATGGCTATAAAACCATATTTCCAATTCCACTAGGCGAAAGTGCCAGTTGGGATATAGAAGCCATTAAAAAAAGTGCAGAAATAGCAGCAAGTGAAGCCTCTGCTTCAGGATTGCATTGGACGTTTGCTCCCATGATCGATATTTCTAGAGATGCACGTTGGGGACGGATTATGGAAGGAGCAGGCGAAGATCCGTTTTTGGGAAGCAGGATAGCAGAAGCAAGAGTAAAAGGATTTCAAGGTAACGATTTAGGGAAAGAAAACACGATTGCTGCATGTGCAAAACACTTTGCTGGCTACGGTTTTGTTGAAGCAGGAAGGGATTATAATACGGTAAACATAGGCGAATCTGAATTACATAATATTATTCTACCACCATTTAAAGCTGCTGCAGATGCTGGTGTTGCCACGTTTATGAACGCATTTAATGAAATAGACGGCGTACCCTCAACAGGTAATAAAAATTTACAACGAGACATTTTAAAAGGAGATTGGAACTGGCACGGATTTATAGTTTCAGATTGGGCATCAATTTCAGAAATGATTACCCATGGCTATGCTAAAAACAAAATTCAAGCCTCTCAAATTGCCATCGAAGCAGGAAGCGATATGGACATGGAAGGTCACGCTTATGAAGATGGATTGGAAATGTTGATAAATAAAAAAAAGGCAGATGTTGCATTAATTGACGATGCTGTAAAACGTATTTTACGTGTAAAGTTCCAATTGGGCTTATTTGATGACCCTTATAAATATTGTAATCCTGAAAGAGAAAAAAATGAAGTTTTCACTATTGAAAATCAAAATATATCAAGAGACATTGCAAAAAAATCCATTGTGTTATTAAAAAACAATAATAATATTTTACCTCTAAATAAAAACATTAAAAGCATTGCAGTCATTGGGCCATTGGCAAACGATAAAGACACGCCAATAGGTAATTGGCGAGCACAAGGAGAAAAAAATTCTGCGGTTTCTGTTTATGAAGGCATTCAAAATGCAGTGTCAAAAACAACCAAAATAAATTATGAAAAAGGTGCTGATCTAGGTGTTGGTGAGCGTTCATTTCTTATACCTTTAAAAATCAATAAAACAGACAAATCAGGGTTTGCCAATGCTATTAATATTGCGAAAAACGCCGAAGTGGTTGTAATAGTTCTTGGGGAAGATGCCTTTCAGTCTGGTGAAGGCCGTAGTCAAACCAATATTGGTTTTGCAGGTGTTCAACAGGAATTATTGGAAGTCATTTATAAAGTCAATAAGAACATTGTGTTGGTATTGATGAATGGACGTCCCATGGAAATAAGTTGGGCAGATAAAAATATTCCAGGAATTTTAGAAGTGTGGCAACTTGGCTCGCAGTCGGGTAATGCTATTGCAGATGTGTTGTTTGGAGATTATAATCCTTCTGGCAAATTACCTGTTTCATTTCCAAGAGCCGTTGGTCAAGAACCACTATACTACAATCAGAAAAATACCGGGCGACCTTCAAATAATGAACAAGTAACCTATTCTCATTATACAGATGCACCAAAAGATGCTTTGTATCCTTTTGGATATGGATTAAGTTATACCTCATTTAGCTATAATAATTTACAATTAGATAAAAAGTTAATTTCTAGTAATGAAAGCTTAATGGCGTCTGTAGAGGTTACAAATACAGGAAAAATTAGTGGAAAAGAAGTTGTTCAGCTCTATATTAGAGATTTGGTTGGAAGTAGAACACGACCAGTTATAGAGCTAAAAGGATTTGAAATGATTTCGTTAGAACCGGGGGAAACAAAAAAAGTTAGTTTCACAATAAATATAGAGCTGCTTAAATTTTATACCGCTAACAAAAGATGGGAAGCAGAACCAGGTGATTTTAATGTTTTTATAGGAGGCAATTCTAGAACATTGCTTCAAAACACCTTCCAGCTACAACACGACCATTAATAAAACTAACTATTTGTTGTAATTCTCCAATTTCTCATTAAGTAATTTTTTTAACTTTAAAAGATTGTTTCGTCTATACTATAGAGCATTGAAAACCGGTTTTTCGGCTATTGATTCAATATAAAATAAACTATGATTGCGATTCAAATAGTTTAAAAAAAGTTTAAATTAGAAACTATTAGTTTGGAAAAAGAACAAAAAAAAACATCTTCTTAATTCTCAGCCCTCTGGAGTTGTATATCTAAGCTCGTGGCAACGGAAAATGGGTTTTCAACACAATTGATAAGCCGTTATAAGAAGAGCAACTGGCTTTACTCCATAGGAGCTGGTGCTTGGATGCGTGTAGAAGACAAACCTACTCATGAAGGCTTCCTGTAGTTCAATGGAAATTACAAAAACTGCGCAACCTTAAAGCCAGTAATCCTGAAAAGTTCAACGAACTCAATTTGTCTTTAAAAAAATCTGTTGAGCTAATATTTAAGGTTATCTAATAATTGATAACACTATCTAAAGCATCGTCGACACTCTATGTATAAAATTATTGAGCGCTGTCCGCTCATCAACCAGTGACTTTTGAACAAATCAGAATCTATGCGACTTAAATGGGTAACCCTGAAAATTAATTTAAAGACCTTTCAAAATTTAGATTTTGAAAGGTCTTTTCCTGTTTGTATGTAACAAATCCAATACTTTAACGTTCTAATAGTCAATCAATCAAAATCAATCACATTATGTTAAAGCGCTTTTTTATTATCTGCTCAGGTTCAGACACCACAATTTTAGAGCACTGTTCTGTTGGCGAACAAAACAAATATGCAGGCATTGGTGCCACCGTTTTTTTTACAGCCGTTATGGCTTTTATCGCTGCCAGTTATGCCCTTTACACCGTTTTTGATAATTTTTACACATCCCTGTTTTTTGGACTCATTTGGGGCTTACTTATTTTTAATTTAGATAGATACATTGTTTCAACCATAAAAAAAACGGGCAATGTTTTTGACGAACTCATCCAAGCAACACCTAGAATTTTATTGGCAGTCATCATTGCTGTGGTTATTTCAAAACCATTGGAACTTAAAATTTTTGAAAAGGAAATAAATCAGGTATTGCTTGAACAAAAAAATGAACTAACACTGGCTAACAAAAATCAAATTGCCGAACAATTTACTCCAAAAATTGAAACCTTAAATAATAATATTACTTCGTTACAACAGCAAATTGACACAAAAGAAGCTGAAGTTAATTCGCTTTACAACGTATACATTTCTGAAGCTGAAGGGACAGCAGGCACTAAATTACTTGGAAAGGGCCCTGTTTATAAAGAAAAAAGAGATAAACATGACGCCTTGTTAGCGGAACTAAAGCAATTAAAAATAGACAATAAAGCCAAAATAGCTACTACCGAAACACAAATAGCAGCTTTAAAGGGTGATTATGAAACACAAGTGGTATTAACGCAACCAATCATCAATAATTTTGATGGTTTAATGGCGCGAGTAAATGCTCTAGGAAAACTACCTTGGCTACCATCCTTTTTTATTTTCTTATTATTTTTAGCTATTGAAACCTCACCTATATTGGCAAAATTATTATCGCCAAAAAGTTCTTATGATTTTAAATTAGAAGATCAGGAAACCGCCGTTAAAACCAATGTGCTTCAAAACAAAAACCAAAGAGAAGCGCTATTAAAAACAGACTATGCTCTTAATGATCGCATCTATGGTGATATAGCCACAGAAGATGAATTATACAATTACAAACGCAAAAAAGCTAGAGAACTTATGCAGTTGCAGGCAGATGCCTTTTATAAGAAGCAAAAAAATGTTCTCTAAATACTTTTTAAGATGCCGTTTGAAATTTAAAGTGTTCGTATAAATCTTTACAGCCTAAACCAATAATAGACAGTTTTTTGTTTTTTAACACAGCTTCGTTATGAAGTGAAGTCATAGCATTTACACCATAACGATCCATCCATTCTACTTCTTCAATACTGATAGTTAGGGTATTTAATTTTTCGAAAATATCTTTAAATTCCTCGTGAAATACTTTTATTGTACTTCTATTAAGAACTCCTTTAATTTTAAAAAAATTGTTGCAACAAGTGATTTTTAAATCCATAGTAAGAAAATTAAAAACAGTTAAACAATAAATTTGGGCTATTAATCAATTGATTACCATATAAATATAATACAAAAACTAAATTTTTCCTTTTATTTTCGATAAACGGAATTTATCTTTAGTTAAAAAAATACTAGTTGTCAAATTAATCGATGACTAACCTTTTTAAAAATAAGAATTCGTTATTTTTACTGTTCTAAGAACCAAGATTCATGCCTGATTACTCAGAATTAAAAATAAATCCTAAATATGCCGAGGCTATACTTTCTGAACTCTATCATATTAATGGAAAAGCCATACTTCTTCCAGGAGAGATAGATTTTAATTTCAGAATAAAAACAGAACATAATATTGAATACGTTTTTAAAATATCTCGTCCAGAAGAAGATGTTAAGTATCTCGATTTTCAGCAACATATTTTAGAGCATTTAGAGACCAATTCGAATAAGCTCATTATTCCAAAGGCTATAAAAGACAGTAATAAGAAGGTTGTTTCAACTATTAAAGATGAGAATGGAGTTGTTCGTTATGTTCGATTACTATCATGGATTTCTGGAAGACTGTGGAGTCAAGTAAATCCACAATTAGATGATTTACGATGTACTTTAGGCGAAAATGGTGGTTTAATAACCAAGTCCCTACTAAACTTTGAACATCCAAAAGCCCATCGACACATCGATTGGGATATTGCAAAATCCCTTTGGACAAAACAACATAATCATCTTTTTAAATCTTCAGAAAAAGACATTATTATCAGTTTTCAAAATCAATTTGAAACAGTTTTAGACACCTATTCTTTACTTCGTAAATCGATTATTCACAATGACGCCAATGACAATAATATTATAGTTTCCACAGACCTTCTAGCCCCAAAAGTGGTGACCATAATTGATTTTGGTGATGCCGTTTACACACAAACAATAAATGATCTTGCGGTGATCTGCACCTATGCCATCATGCACCATAATGACCCCTTACAAGCTTTACTGCCAATTATAAAAGGTTATCATGCATCCTTTCCCTTGCAAGAAAATGAATTGGAACATCTATACCTTGCTATTGCCATGCGATTGGTTATTTCGGTAACAAAATCGGCCATTAATAAAATCAAAGAGCCGCAAAACACCTATCTACTCATTAGTGAAAAGCCCGCTTGGGAACTGCTTAAGAAATGGCATGCCATCTGTCCGGAATTTGCTCATTATAGCTTTAGAAGTATTTGTGGATTTTCAGTCCATCCTAATGAATCGGCATTTAAAAATTGGGTTTCAAATAATGAATTTAAATTGTCAAATTTATTTCCAACCATAAAAAAAAACAACATTCAACATGTCGATTTAAGCGTATCAAGTACATGGATTGAACATGAACACGATTTTAATAACCTGGATTATTTTCAGTACAAAATAAATACATTGCAAGCAAAACATCCAAAGGCTATTATTGCTGGCGGTTATTTAGAGCCGAGACCTATTTATACCTCGGCAGCATATGACAAAATTGGTAATAACGGGAGAGAAAGTAGAACCGTTCATTTAGGCACTGATTTTTGGTTGCCAGAACAAACCCCGGTCCATGCTTTATTTGATGGAGAGGTCGTGATTGCCGTTAATGATGCCGGAAACAAAGAATACGGTGGTTTGGTAGTCTTAAAACATAGTGTTGAAAATTTTTTTTTCTACACCTTATATGGACATTTATCGGTTGAAAGTGCTACTAAAAACCGCGTTAGGGACATCGTGAAAAAAGGGGATTGTATTGCTGTTTTAGGTGATAAAAACGAAAATGGCAATTGGGTTTCGCACTTACATTTTCAGGTGATGTTATCAATCTTAGATTATAAAAAGGATTTTCCAGGAGTAACCTATCATAGTCAAATTGAGGTCTGGAAAGGGTTATGTCCAGATCCAAACTTACTATTCAAAATAGAAGCACTACATAATAATAGTGTTTCGAACAATGACCTTATAACCTACCGAAAGCAACATATAGGTAAAAGTTTAACACTACAGTATCATGTTCCTCTTAAGATAGTTCGTGGGAGTGGTCAGTATTTGATGGATGACTTTGGAAGAAAATATTTAGATACTGTTAACAATGTTGCGCATGTAGGTCATGAACAGTATCAAGTGGTTAAAGCTGGGCAGCAACAAATGGCGTTACTCAATACCAATTCACGCTATTTACATAAAAACATCAATATCTTAGCTCAAGAACTTATTAAAACCTTGCCACCTGAATTAAATGTGTTGCACTTTGTAAATTCTGGCAGTGAGGCCAATGAATTAGCTATTAGAATGGCAAAAATATATACCGAAGAGGAAGACATTATTGCTTCGGAAGTTGGTTATCATGGGAATACCAACATGTGCATTGACATAAGTTCTTATAAATTCGATGGCAAAGGCGGAAAAGGTAAGCCCGAGCATACCCATATTTTTCCGTTGCCCGATGCTTTTAGAGGGAAATATAAAGACAAAAATGCAGGTGAAAATTATGCGGAAGAAGTTAAAAAACAAATCGAAGACGTACATAAAAAAGGACGCGGAGTCGCCGCTTTTATAATAGAACCAATTATAAGTTGTGGAGGCCAAATAGAATTGCCTAAGGGCTTTCTTAAAAAAACCTATGCCTATATAAAGAATGCCAACGGTTTGTGTATTTCAGACGAAGTCCAAACCGGTTGTGGCAGAATGGGTAAAACATTTTGGGGATTTCAATTACACGATGTCGTTCCAGATATTGTTACTATTGGAAAACCATTAGGAAATGGTCACCCTGTTGCTGCGGTTGCTTGCACACAAGAGGTTGCAAATAAATTCGCCAATGGCATGGAATACTTTAACACATTTGGGGGCAATCCGGTATCTTGTGCGATAGCCACAGAAGTATTACAAACCATAAAGCGAGAAAAGCTACAAGAGAATGCCTTGTTGGTGGGTGACTTTTTAAAATCTGAATTAAAAAAACTAGCGTTAACCTATCCCATTATTGGTGATGTTCGTGGTCAAGGATTGTTTTTAGGAGTTGAATTAACAGACCACACACTGAATCCGTTGCCATTACAAACAGATTATGTAATCAACAGAATGAAGGATTTCGGAATTCTTATGAGCTCTGATGGTCCCGATAATAATGTTTTAAAAATTAAACCTCCCATGGTTTTTAATATTGAAAATGCTAAAGAACTTATTTTATATTTACAGAACATACTTTCTGAAAATGTTATGTCCAATTATTAATCCAACCAAATTTTTACACTTATGAAAAAGATTGTTTTATTATTTTTTTTAGTTTCCTGTTTTTATAGTAACGCACAAACAACGGAACAAGACGATATAGAGGCGATTAAAGCTGTTTTAAAAAAACAAAGATTAGCATGGTCCGAAGATAATATCGAAGAATTCATGCAAGGCTATTGGAATAATGATTCTTTAAAGTTTTATGGAAATAATGGCATCACCTATGGTTGGGAAAACACCTTGGAACGGTATAAAAAAGCCTATCCAAGCGATGACCATACAGGAATATTAAGTTTTAAAATTAATGCAGTTACTAAAATTACTGACGATGCTTACTACGTTTTAGGTGAATATCATTTAAAGCGCAATGTTGGAAATGCCGATGGAATTTTTATGCTCATCTTCAAAAAAATTGAAGGTGAATGGAAAATTATTGTAGATACTTCTAGTTAACAATCATGGATTATATCACAAGAAAAGCCAGCTTAAAAGATTTACCGACCTTACTAGGTTTTGAACAAGGTGTTATTGAAGCCGAACGTCCTTTTGATCCAACCATTAAGGATGGTAAAATTACCTATTACAATATCGCGGATTTGATTAATAATGATGAATCTGAAGTTTTTGTTGTTGAAAAAGACAAACAGATTGTAGCCTCAGGCTATGTAAAAATAAAAAGTGACAGGCATTATTTAAAACATGATAAGATTGGATATCTTGGATTCATGTTTGTTCATAAAGACCATAGAGGAAAAAGATTGAATCAATTAATTATAGACGAATTATTAAAGTGGAGTAAAGATCGTAATGTTTATGAAATTAGATTGGATGTTTATGATGAAAATATATCGGCGATCAAGGCTTATGAAAAAGCAGGATTTAAAAAACACATGATTAATATGCGATTAAAGATTCTGTATAATTAATAAAACATACTATTTTTTCAAAACCTTCTATCTGGATGAAACATATTCAAAGACATTGAAAGTTTTTTACTTGAAATAATTTCAGAAACTAATTTACCAGTAGCTGGTCCCATACTCCAACCCATCATGGCATGACCTGTTGCAATCGTTAAATTTACACATTTTGAAGATTTACCAATATATGGTAATCCATCTGGAGAAACGGGTCGTAATCCACAAGCGGCTTGACTTTTCTCTTCTGAACTTAATTTGATTTCGGGATAATAATTTGTCACAGCATTTGAAATAGCCTCCACACGTTCCTGTCTAATAACATGATTAATACCGGCAATTTCCATGGTCCCGGCAAAACGCGTAAAGCCATGCATTGGCGTAACCGCTACTTTTTTTTCTGCCAATATAGCTGGTATCGTAATATTTGTTTGAAGGTTTGAATTAATACGATACCCTTTTCCTGCCTGAAGCAACAGTTTTAACCCAATTTTTTTACTTAACAAGGAGGTCCAAGATCCTGCTGCTAACACAAATTCATCTGCCTTTAGTGTTTGCTTATTTGTTTTTATAGCCGTAATTAGTTTATTTTCAATTTCTAAATCCACAACTTGTTCATTTAAATAGAATTTGACGCCAGCTTCTTCTAAATACGTTTTCATAGTCTCCATAAATTCATTTGGAGTAGAATGCGAATCACATTTAAAATATAAGGCTCCTATGGCATTAAGCTTTACATTTGGTTCTAATGTTTTTAATTCTTCACTATTTAATTCAACAACATCTAAACCCTCTCTTCGTGCTAAATTTGCGACATTAATTTCGTGTTCCAGCATTTTTTCTGTTTGACACAACATTAGCAAACCTTTCTTTTCATAATGAGAGGTAAATCCTTTTATTTGATGAATTTCTTCATACAGCTCTTGACTTAAAAGAGCAATCTCCTTTATGGCAGGAATCGATTTTTGCACATGGTCTGCGCTACAAGACTTATTAAAAGCCCATGTCCATTTCAAAAAATCTAAATCCAATCGTGGTTTAATATATAACGGACTCGCAGAATTTAACATCCATTTTAAACCATTTTTCATAACACCTGGTGCCGATAATGGAATAATATGACTTGGTGAAATATAACCCGCATTGACATAAGATGCACCAGCATCCATATTAGTTTGATCAATAACTGTTACCTGATGACCTTCTTGTTGAAGATAGTAGGCAGAACTTAACCCTATAATTCCACCACCAATAATAATTACATTTTTCGACATCTTAATTCATTTAATGAGATCCCGAAACAAGTTCGGGATGATTTAACTCTTTGAGCTAAATCACTTGAAAACCATAAGCATAAGGGTCATCATCATCAATTGTGATGGTATTATGACCATATATTTTTGCCCATCCTATAATACTTGGGATGATTGCTAGCTTCCCTTCTAAGGTTGATTCTTTCTCTACGCGTCCAATAAATTTACTACCTATAAAGCTTTCATGAATAAAATCTTCACCAATTTTCAGTTTGCCTTTTGCATATAATTGTGCCAATCGAGCCGATGTTCCGGTGCCACATGGGCTTCTATCAATCGCCTTATCACCATAAAATACCGCATTTCTTCCCGAAGATGTTGGATCCATTGACGTGCCTGTCCAAAGCATGTGAGACACATCTCTAATCGCATTGTTTTCCGGGTGAATGAAAAGATTGGGATATTTCTCATTGATACGTTGTCTCACAACTTGAGAATATTGAATGATTTTTGATGCTGAAAAATCTTGTACTCCTGAAAAGTTTTTTTGAGGATCGACAATGGCATAATAATTTCCTCCATAAGCCACATCAAAAGTAATTTCTCCTAATTCTGGACAATCAACGGTTAAACCTTCAGCAGCCAAATAACTTTTTACATTGGTTAGTTTTACCCATTCCACCTTTTTACCTTTTTGCCGATATTCAATCTCCACCAAACCCGCAGGCGCTTCCATTTTAATTTTTCCTGGAATTTTAGGTGTAATTAAACCTTCTTCAACAGCAATAGTTATGGTGCCAATCGTTCCATGACCACACATTGGTAAGCAACCCGACGTTTCGATAAACAAAATGGCAAAATCGTTTTCTGGATTATGTGGCGGAAACAACATGCTACCACTCATCATATCATGACCACGAGGTTCAAACATTAAGCCTCTCCGAATCCAGTCGAACTCCTTTAAAAAGTGCTGGCGTTTTTCTTCCATGGTATTCCCTATCAGTCTAGGAATTCCTTTTTGAATCACTCTTACAGGATTTCCACAGGTATG
The DNA here is from genome assembly GCA_963974955.1 of uncultured Yeosuana sp. Classification (GTDB taxonomy): domain Bacteria; phylum Bacteroidota; class Bacteroidia; order Flavobacteriales; family Flavobacteriaceae; genus Yeosuana. Next base: position 12,052 of record CAXBHA010000006.1, read on the forward strand.
GGCATCAATGCAAATGAATGTGTGTTTCATCTGTTTATATTTATTTTTTGCTATAAGTCATACTTCGACTGCGCTCAGCACAGGGATGGAATGCCCTGTTGATCATATCGGTTGGTTTGCAAATTGTTAATGGGCATTTCATATTGTGGTTTTTGACCCTCCTCAAAGAAGGAATAATTACAAAGTCCTCTCTTGAGAGAGGATTTAGGTGGTGTTGTTCATTTAACAAATCTCCAATTTTAGCTTCCAACTTAAATAAAACATTCATCATATCTTGCTTTATCTCTCTATCTGAAAAACGGATAAAATAAACTCCTTCTTTTTCTAATCTACCTTATCGTTTAGCATCATAAAAATATTTATGGGCATGACTATTCCTATCTATTTCAATAGCCAATCCAACTTCATGGCAATAAAAATCAACAATATAATCTAACATGGGTACTTGTCTATGAAATTGGATTTTATAAGTCCTATTTTTAATCTTTTGTCATAACAGCACTTCTGACAAAGTTGAATTTTTTCTTAAGTATCTAGCATAATCTCTTAATTCTGGTTTATATGGAATTATTTTATTTGCCATATTGAACATCTCCCTAACCCTCCTCAAGGAGGGAATTAATCCTTTGTATTTTTTACTTTCTGAATATAATTATTCACACGTTCTTCCATAATAGCCAACGTTACAGTTCCTTGCTCTAAAATAATTTCATGAAATTCACGAATATCAAACTTTGAACTCAATTCAGCTTCAGTTTTTTTTCGCAATTCTCTAATTTTCAACTCACCAATTTTATATGACAAAGCTTGTCCTGGCCATGAAATGTATCTATCTGTTTCTGTATTAATTTCGTGCAATGACAAAGCAGTATTTGAAGACATATAATCCACAACTTGTACGCGCGTCCAGCCTTTAGCATGAATTCCTGTATCGACCACCAAACGACAAGCGCGCCACATTTCGTAAGTTAACTTTCCGAATTGCTCGTAAGGCGTGGTGTACATTCCCATTTCGTCTGCTAAAAATTCTGAATATAAACCCCAACCTTCGCCATAAGCAGACAGATATAAATTTTTTCTAAACTGCGGAATACTATCCCCTAATTCATTATTCAAACTCCCTTGCAAGTGATGTCCTGGAACTGCTTCATGGACAGTTAACGATGGCAATGTGTACAATGTTCTACTTGGTAAATCATAAGTATTCACCCAATAATAACCAGGATCTGTACTTTCTTTTGAAGTGCCAATATAACGTCCTCCTGTATATTTTGGTGCAATAGCATCTGGCACAGGAGCAACTCCATAAGGTTTGCGAGGTAATGTTTTAAAAAAACGAGGTAATTGCGCATCGGCTCGCTTTGCCATATCGCGTGCAATCATTAATAATTGCTCTGGCGTTTTAGCATAAAACTGTTTATCAGTCCTTAAAAAATGAAGGAAATCGGCAAAACTTCCTTTAAAGTTCAACGCTTTAATAATTTTCTCCATTTCAGACTTAATGCGAGCTACTTCTTTTAAGCCAATTTGATGAATATCATCGGCAGTATATTGTGTGCTTGTGGTGTAAAAATTAATTCTGTTTTGATAAAACTCTTTTCCGTTTGGAGTTTCAGAAACTCCAAGGGTGGTTCTGGTTTTTGGAAAATATTCGGTTTCAAAAAAAGTTTTGATTCGTTTGAATTCTGGAGTGATCTTCGTTTCTATAACTGTTTGAGCAGCCAATAACACGGAATCTTTTTGTGCAATAGTTAAATCGTTTGGTAAATCTTTAAAAGGGGTATAGTAAAAACTGTCTTCATAATTATCTACAATATGGTCATTGTAGGTGGACTCATAACCTTTAAAAATGACTAACGGCTGCGAAACTCCTTTTGCTAATCCTTCTCGTAAATTCTTCAAATTTTGATTTACAAATTCTGGAATGGCATTTAACTTATTTAAATATTCTTTAACCTGATTATAATTAACCAATGGTCTTACTTCATAAGTTAAATCGCTGTGAAAACCTGAATCTGAAAGTAATGGATTTAAATATTGTTCAAATTTGTAATAATCAATTTGGTCCTGTAATACAAAAGTTAATAGTTCTGCTGAAATAAGATCTGTTTCATTCAAATGTGTTTTGTTGATTTTAGATAACTTATCTAAAGTTATTTGAGCAAATTCGGCTTCTGACTTAAAATAATCTTTAGCGAATAACCCTAATGGATGTGTTTTTTTGTCATAACCTTCATGATCTTGATATTCTTTAATTAAACTTTGCAATGTTTTTGGTTTCTCAAATTCCTCTTTCTTTTTACAACCAAAAATCAACACTAAAAATACAACGGAAACAATCTTTAAAAACCTCATATTTTATCTTTAGTTTGTTTATTATTTACCAATCGGGAAATACCTAATGGATTTTCATTTTTGAGTTCATCTGGCAATAACTCATTCGGCCAATCCTGATAGCTAAATGGACGCACCCAACGCTTTATGGAATTAATACCAACCGCAGTAAAACGACTATCGCTTGAAGCTGGATATGGCCCCCCATGCACCATAGACGGACATACCTCAACGCCTGTGGGAACACCATTGAAAATTAAGCGACCAACTCTATTCTGTAATGCCACAATAACATTAGAGTAATTTTGAGCTTCATCATCTGAGATTAAGGTTCCTGTTAATTGGCCTTCTAGTTTTGATATAATTAATTCTAATTGTTCCTTGCCTTCGCACTGAACTACCATAGAAAATGGCCCAAAAACTTCTTGGTGCAAGGTCGTGTTTTCTAAAAATGTCTTACCTTCAACAGTGGCAATAGCTTGTCTTGCATAATTAGTTTTTACATCGTTCTCAAACGTAGAAACTACCTGCAAACCACTTTGAGAAACCATTTTAGACTTGTTTTTTTCATACGCGCCAATAATATTTGGATGCAGCATACAAGTGGGTTCAATCTTTACAATTTCATTTGCTAAAGACGAAACAAATTGAGTTAAGGCATCACTTTTAATGGCCAACAAAAGTCCTGGATTGGTACAAAACTGACCTGTTCCCAATGTAATGGAACCAGCATAGGTTTTTGCCAACGCTTCCCCTCTATTCTTTAAAGCATTTGGTAATATTATTACTGGGTTGACACTTCCCATTTCAGCAAACACAGGAATGGGTTCGTCGCGTTGTGCTGCCATATTATAAAGCGCTCTTCCACCATTAATACTACCTGTAAAACCAACAGCTTTAACACCTGGATGCTTTACCAGTTGTTCACCAACTATATTGCCACTACTATTTAAATTTGAAAACACCCCATTTGGCATCCCAGTTTTATTAGCTGCTTTAATGATAGCAGTAGCTACCAATTCTCCTGTACCGGCATGCATTGGGTGCGATTTTACAATAACCGGGCAGCCAGCAGCTAATGCTGCAGCCGTATCTCCACCAGCTGTTGAATACGCTAATGGAAAGTTACTGGCACCAAAAACAACTACAGGCCCTAAAGGAATTAGTAGTTTACGTAAATCCGGTTTTGGTAATGGGTCTCGATTTGGTTGAGCAGTATCAATAGATGCCTCCACCCATGAGCCTTCTTTTACTAAATCTGCAAATGAGCGTAATTGAAAAACGGTTCTTCCCCGTTCACCTTTGGCCCTGCCTTCTGGTAATCCAGATTCGTTGCAATACATTTTAATAAGTACATCATCCAAAGCTAAAATCTCATCGGCAATAGCATTTAAAAAGGTTGCTTTGTTTTCTCCAGAAATGGTTCTAAATGTTTTAAAAGCTTCTGTAGCTAAATGTACTGCTTCATCAATTTCTTCGGTAGTAGCCTCAACGAATATGGTGTCATTCTCAATATTTAATTGCGGATTGAATGTTTTATAGGTTTTGGCTCCTCTGGCCGATTGTTGATTCCCGATATGGTTTTTTCCTGTTTTCATTTTTTTTATTTTTTGTGTTAGGGATTGAGGCATTTGTTTGAACTCTTTTTTGTTTAGTCCATAACCTTTCGACTGCGCTCAATGTGACTATCAAAAAAAGTGAGTGCCGAAAGCCCGACCACGCGTCCCGATTGTTATCGGGAGTGTGGGAACACCCTAGGTATCCAATTTTCTATAATCTGGTAAAGCTGGTCTCGTTTTTAACCCCTCTTCAATAATTTTAATAATTGTTTTACGTTCGTTCCCTTCCAATACTAATCTAGGCGCTCTTACGTATTCTGAACCTATTTTAGTATATGCTGAAGCCAGTTTAATATACTGTACTAATTTAGGGTTTATATCTAACTCTAGCAATGGCATAAACCATCTATAAATATTTAAGGCTTCTTTTATTCTGCCCGCTTTTTGAAGCTCGTAAATAGCCACTGTTTCTGCTGGAAAGGCATCCACCAACCCAGCAACCCAGCCATCGGCCCCTAAAATTAAGCTCTCTAGTGCTAAGGTATCTACGCCTGTCATAATAGCGAGGCGGTTTCCAAATCTGTTTTTTATTCTGGTAATATTTGTTGTATCTCGGGTAGATTCTTTAACAGCTTGAATGTTTGGACAAGCTTGCAGGAGTTCCTCAAACATATCTAAAGTGACTTCTATTTTATAATCTACTGGATTGTTGTAAACCATGATTGGTAGAGAGGTGCTTTTGGCAACTGCTTTAAAATATTCAACCACTTCTGCATCACTCGCTTTATAACGCATGGGTGGCAACATCATAAGACCTTTGGCGCCATCTTCTTCGGCTGTTTCTGCTAAATCGATAGCTGCTTTAGTGGTTTGTTCAGCAATGTTCATAAGCACTGGCACCTTGTCTTTTACAAAAGCGACAGTTTCTCTGGTTAATATACGCCGTTCTTCATCGGTTAAGGTACTGGCTTCTCCTAAGGTTCCGCCTAAAACAATGCCATGAACACCTGCCTCTAATTGCGCTTTAATATTAACTTTAAACAAGTCTAAATCCAATGTATCATTGGCCGTGAATTGTGTGGTTACTGCAGGCATGACGCCTTCCCATTTTATACTCATAATCATTGTTTTTAATACTGTAAATGTATTAGAATACGTTCAATAACCTTAACCTATTTTTATCCATTACTAATACTATATTATCCTAATATTACATTTTTATACAATTATACGAATATTATTTGCGTAAATTTGTTTTAATATTATCATCTTTATCCGATTTGAAAGTACTTCCGTTTAAAATACCAAAGCCCTTAAACGATTCCTTAATTCATCAAGTGGATTTTGATGCTGTTTTTTATGATAAACTGCACCAGCACAAAGAAATTCAGTTGAGTTTAATTATTGAAGGCGAAGGTACTTTAGTGGTTGGTGATAGCATCAATCAATACAAGAACGATGATATTATTGTAATTGGAAGCAATTTACCTCATGTTTTTAAAAGCAATATTAATTATGGTAAAAAGTCCCATATGATCTCACTTTTTTTTGCCAAAGATTCTTTTGGAAATGGTTTTTTTGAACTGGAAGAACTTCGTGAAGTCAATCCTTTTTTTTATAAATCCACACACGGATTTAAGGTAACTTCTTTAAAGAAAAAAATAATCCCGTTATTCTATAGTCTTGAAAACGCCTCAAAACTGAATAGATTTTTAATTCTATTGGAGCTTATGGAGCTCACTTCCAAAGCGAGCCACTCAAGTTTATCGTCATTTATTTATGAAAAAAAATATAAAGAATCGGAAGGAAAACGCATGCAGGATGTATTTGATTATACCATGACGTATTTTAATCATGATATATCTTTAGAAACCATTGCTGAAGTTGCACACATGACTAAAAATGCCTTTTGTAAGTATTTTAAAAAACGAACCAACAAAACCTATTTTAGATTTTTAAATGAATTACGGGTTGAACATAGTTGCAAACTCTTAATAGATAAAACAGACGCGCTTATTGCTGATATTGCGTTTAATTCTGGTTTTAAAAATATTTCAAACTTTAATCGGCAATTTAAATTGATAAAAAGCATGTCACCTAATAATTTTAGAAAGAATAATTTGAATGTCCGTATTCATTCATAATACCATTTTTGCCGTTCAGAATGGAGTGA
>CAXBHA010000007.1:0-17009 GCA_963974955.1 uncultured Yeosuana sp.
TTCGATTCCCGCCTCGAGTACGATTAACAGATTAAATTAAACCAAAACCCTGTAAGCTATATGTTTTACAGGGTTTTTTCTTTTATTCCATATCATTTAGTACTATTTAAAACTATCTGATAGGTGTCTGATTCGGGCGCACTTGAGAGATATCATTTACTGCGCCCGAATGCATTTTAATTATTTTATATTCAGCAGTTTATATAGTTATCTTTTAGGATTTATTTTCTATATTTAAGTATTATAAATTAGAAAATTATGTTGAATTCGTTGTCCGTTTTATTTTATGTCAGGAAAAAGAGTTCTAGTGACCTATCGAAGGCCACTATTTATCTCCGAATTACTGTTGACAGTAAGAGAGCAGAAGTGAGCACTATGCGAAAAATAGGTCTATCTAAATGGAATGCTAAAGCAAACAAAGTTATAGGTTATGGTTTAGAAGCAAGACAGACAAATCGACAATTGGATATAATCAAAAATAGGATTTATGAGATTTACCAGAATTTTTTAAAAGAAGATACCGACTTCGTAACTGCAAAAGGGATAAGGGATGAATACATTGGAGTCAATAAAAATCGAAAACTCATTTTAGAATTGTTTGATGAACACAATCTAAGAATGGAAAGGTTAGTGGGAAAAGAATTTTCTTTTAGAACGTTGCAAAGGTATAAGACTACGAAAAAACATCTTGCGAAATACATAAAATCTGGCTACAGTTTAGAGGATTTACCACTAAAGAGGATTGATGTTAAATACATCAATGGATTTATTTATTTTTTAAAAGCAGAACAAAATCTCTCACATAATTCAGCTTTAAAGTATGTTGCTTATTTAAAAAAAATTATTAGGGTAGCTTATGCCAATGGATGGTTAGATAAAGATCCCTTTTTTAATTTTAAGTTACGTCCAAAGACCATTGATAAAGAGTTTTTAAGTAAAAATGAAATGGATAAATTAATTGAAGCAGATTTTCCTATTTCTAGATTATCACAAGTCAGAGATGTTTTCATTTTCAGTTGTTACACAGGTCTAGCCTATGCTGATGTTGCAAAACTTAAGGAAGACGACATTGTAATTGGAATGGACGGTAGTAGGTGGATTAAAGTGAAAAGGACCAAAACAAAAACATTAAGTAGTATTCCAATTTTACCCATTGCCGAGCAAATTATATCAAAATATAATGGCTTGCCAAAACATGAAAATAAATTGCTTCCGGTATATAGCAATCAAAAAACAAACGGCTACCTCAAAGAGATTGCGGATCTTAGCGGTATAACAAAGAAACTAACCTTTCATATGGCGAGACATACCTTCGCAACTACAGTAACTTTATCGAATGGCGTTCCCATAGCGTCGGTTAGTAAAATGCTAGGGCATAAGTCATTGAAGACGACTCAGCATTATGCAAAAATTTTAGATATTAAACTTTCTGAGGATATGAAAAACCTTAGAACACGATTTGAGAATGAAAGCAAAATATGTTAATTCTTGCTAATCCGGGGATGCCTAAAAAAAACCATTATTTAAGTGTAAATAATGGTTGAAATAGAAATTGCTTGAGCTTAAAGACTATCTAAATTTTAAAATGTTCAAATAAATGCTGTTCTAAGTAGGCATATAAAGATTTCTTTTTTAAGTAACCATCTTGTATTTGCAATTAAAACTAGTTTTTTAACCTTTTTTGCCTTTTTCTTATAATGTAATCAGATTAGTCTGATATATTAATTAGATGTATTCCAAATAACTTAGAATCACATATTATTTTTGTTAAATATGCAATATATTCCTAATTTAACACCATCCTAATTTAATATTAAACAACTTATGGCAAACGTACTCTGGTTACAAGGTGGCGCATGTAGTGGCAACACCATGTCCTTTTTGAATGCTGAAGAACCATCTGTGGTGGAACTTATCACCGACTTCGGATTAAATATTTTATGGCATCCAACTACTGGCTTACAGATTGGAGACCAAGTTCAAGACCTATTAAAAGATATTATAGCAGGAAAGGTGCAGATGGATATTCTTGTATATGAAGGTTCATTAATACAAGGTCCTGACAATACGGGTTCAATGAATTTCTTCGCAGATCGTCCTATGATGGAATGGATAAAAGAACTCTCTAAAGTAGCTGGTTACGTGGTTGCGGTTGGCGATTGTGCTACATGGGGAGGTATTCCCGCTGTTCCACCAAATCCTAGTGAGTCAACAGGGCTTCAGTTTCATAAAAAGAAAAAGGGAGGATTTTTGGGTTCTAACTACGTATCTAAAGGTGGATTGCCTGTAATAAATATTCCGGGTTGCCCAGCGCATCCAGATTGGATAACTCAAATACTAGTAGCAATTTCTGTTGGTAGAATCGGTGACGTACTTATCGATGATTATCACAGACCAAAAACATTCTTTACTGACTTTGTTCAGACTGGTTGTACCAATGTGGTCAACTTTGCTCAGAAGGTTGATGGAGGTTTTGGTACACGAGGTGGATGCTTATTCTATGAAGTAGGATGTAGAGGGCCAATGACGCGAGCAAGTTGTAATAATATATTATGGAACAGACAGTCAAGTAAAACGCGTTCAAATCATCCTTGTTTAGGGTGTACTGAACCTGGTTTTCCGCATCATGACCTAATGAAAGGTAGTGTGTTGAAAACAATGAAACATTTAGGTGTGTTTCCAAAAGAAGTGCCTGAAGGAAGAAGTAAACTAGCGTATTATTTGGAGGCAGGTTTCCAAAAAGTTATGCCAACCAATAGAAGGGTAACAGAAACTTCTAAATAAAAACCTTAAACAAAAAAAGATGTCAGTTACAGAATTAAATATATCCCCTGTAGGTCGTGTTGAAGGCGATTTAGATGTGAAAGTCTATATCGACAATGGCAAGGTTACCCGTGCCCACACCCAAGCAGCAATGTTTAGGGGTTTTGAGAAAATAATGGAAGGAAAAGACCCGCAATCGGGACTTATTGTTACTCCTAGAATATGTGGTATCTGCGGAGGGTCACATTTATATTGTGCCTCTTCAGCATTAGATACAGCATGGGGTACCAAGTTGTCGCCTAATGCACTTTTACTAAGAGCGATTGGTCAGGCTTCTGAAACCCTTCAAAGTATTCCACGTTGGTTTTATGCAATTTTCGCTACAGATTTAGCAAATAAAAAATATGCAGACCAACCTTTATATAAGGAAGTTGTAAAACGCTGGTCAGCCTATGTTGGTGAAACTTTTCAAATAGGATTAACCGCTAGTGGATTGCCAGTTCAGATATATGCTTTGTTTGGGGGTCAATGGCCACACTCAAGTTATATGGTGCCTGGCGGTGTAATGTGCGCTCCTACATTAAAAGATATTACAAGAGCACATGCTATTTTAGCACAGTTCAAAAATGATTGGCTTGAACCTGTTTGGTTGGGCTGTTCTATTGAACGTTATATGAAAATTAAATCTTGGGATGATATGTTAGCCTGGGTTGAAGAAAACGAATCACAAAAGAATAGTGATTTAGGTTTATTTATTCGCGCTGGTATAGAATTCGGATTGGATAAATTCGGACAGGGTGTTGGTAAATTCTTGGCAACAGGAACATACTTGCATAAAGACAGATATAACAATCCGACTATTGAAGGTAGAAATGATGCTTTAATTAGTTCAAGCGGATTTTTTGATGGTGAAAACTATCACGAATTCGACCATATGAAAGTGAGTGAACATGTAAAACATTCTTGGTATAAAGATCAAGAAGATGGCCTTCATCCTTGGGATGAACCATTACCAACTCCAGCGCCATCACAGACGTTACACGATAGTGATTTTGATGGACAATACAGTTGGTCAAAATCTCCTCGTTATGATGGGCATGCTGCTGAAGCAGGACCATTGGCGAGAGCAGTAATGAATGCAAATCCGAATAATAAAGAACATCAAATTAGGGACCCTTTATTTGGGGATATCATTAAGAAATTAGGTCCTAGTGTATTTACAAGAGTACTTGCTAGAGTTCATGAAGCACCAAGAATCTATAAGTTTATTGAACAATGGTTGTCTGAAATTGACTTAGATGGTCAGTTCTATATAAAACCTGTTGAAAAAGACGGTAAAGGTTTCGGTGCTACCGAAGCTGCTCGTGGTGCATTAGCACATTGGATAGAAATTAAGGATGGTGTTATCAAAAACTATCAAGTAATGGCGCCAACGACATGGAATGTTGGTCCTCAAGATGGTAACGATAACCCAGGACCTATAGAAGAAGCTCTTATAGGTATTGAGATTGAAGACCCGTCAGACCCAGTAGAAGTAGGTATTGTAGCGCGTTCTTTTGATTCTTGTTTGGTATGTACTGTACATGCGCATGATGCAGAGAGTGGTGTTGAACTTTCACGATTTAAACTGTAATTAGAATTACAATATTGAATATTTTAGACCTCACAGGTCTCAAAGCCCTGTGAGGTCTTATCTTATAAATAAACGAAAATGAAGACGGCGATAATGGGGTTTGGAAACCCAGTGCGAAGCGATGATGCAGTAGGTATTTATGTGATAGACCAATTACGCGAAAAACTTCCTAAATCTGATGATATTAGCATTTTTGATATGGGAACATCAGCTTTTGAAGTGCTCTTCGGGTTAAAAGGGCACGATAAGATAATTTTAGCAGATGCTGTTTTGAATAGTAATGAACCTGTGGGGACGCTATTTAAAGTGCCTGCCGCAGAAGTAATGAAAGCTCCCCAAGATGACCCTATGGTTTTTTTGCATGGCATGAAGTGGGATCAAGCATTATCCTATACTAAAAAAATATTGAGAGATGAGTATCCAAAAGATATTCAGGTTTATTTGGTGGCAATTGAAAATACTAAATTAGAAGTTGATTTGAGTGATGTTGTCAAGGAGGCTGGTGACAAAGTAGTTCAACATATTTTGGAGGATTTAAACCTATCGATTCCCTCGTGAGTACAAAAATCACACTAAAGACTTCTCATATTTATTTGGATAATGAATTGATTGAACCCATTTTCGGTAAAATTCATTACGCTTATGTCACGTACGTTGAGGAACAAGGCAAGATATTAATTACTCCAGTTTCCAGTCAATGGTTTGTAAAAATGTATAAACCGACACAATTTCTATTAAAATCTCGTAACTTAAAAGGTGACAAAACACTCGCCATACGAGAGATATTGATTGACAATAATTTAGATATTACTGATCGTGATTTAGAATATGAAATCATTGAAAAAACTAATTTGATTAAGGTAAGTATTTCATAAACGAGTTCTTATGTCGAAACAAAAAAGCGAATGGCTTTTAAATGCCGAGGTACAATATAAAGTTACCCCAGTAAAAGGGCGTTGGGAAGTTTCGTTTATATTTATAAATACCAAAGACCCAAATCAAGTTTTAATTCAAACTATAGGCGATTATAGAACCGAACGCCTAGCTGATATTTACGGAAGAAGTATGCAGCAAACAGCGGCAAGAGACGCTAGAGGTACACAAAAAGTAGACAAAGATGCTTACGATATTAACAACAACTGATTCCAGCCAAACAGTACTTGATGCTATTGCATCTTTAGATAGGTTGAACGAATTAGTACACATAACTACCGATTCAGAGACTATCGAAGATTTAAAAACCTTGGTAGTAAATTCTGATGAAATTATAATTCCTTTGGATTGGTATGATTTGGAACCGCCATATGTGTTTCCAAATACTCCATTTACATATGAAAATCTTCTTGCTTTAGTTTTTTACAAATTAGGAAATCAGCAGAAAGCATTTGAATTTGTTTCAGAAGAATCACCAATATACTATCATCTGTTGATTGCAACCCATTTGCAATTCGGGTATGGGATTTCGCCAAGTATGGTTGATTTCTGTTACAATACTTCGTCGCATAACAATGCTGTTTTGAATTATTATGGCGTTATTGAAAATCCTCAAGATTATAGTCAACTAAAAAAAGGATTTTCTGAAGCATTATTAAAGGCAGAAAATGATGAGATTAAAGTTTTTACAGCAAAACACTATTTGAATTTGCTTTTAGATGCTGGAGATTTAGATACAGCAAGGCAATTAGCAGAAGAACAGCTTATAATCGCTATTTCTGAAGATGCTAAAAATGCCATGAATACGCACTTGGCAGGTATTTTAATGGCTCAGCTGCAATTACCTTATGGTGACGAAAAGTTAAACCACGTTCTGGATTTACAATTATTATCTATTTCTCATTTTGAGTCAAAAGGGTTAAATATTCAAGCAGGTATGTTACTAGTAGATGCTGCAGAGATAGCCAATTTTAAAGAAGATTTTATAACATCGAAAGAGCTTATTAATAGAGCAATTCAATATTTTAAACAGGAAGATATTCCTGAGTTTTTAGGTGAAGCTGGCTTCAAAAAAGCAATCTTATTATACACTTGGTCTAAAAATGGTAGTCCGCAGTACTACAAAGCTGCTATAAATGCATTTCAAGATGTATTAAAAATATTTAAGCGAGATACCCATCCACAGAAATTTGCTGATGTGCATCATAATCTTGCTTTAATTTATTCTGAAATTCCTGTAGGTTCAGACGAAAAACCAATGTGGACAGCCTTTTGCGCGTCATCTTTTAAAGAGGTTTTAGCGTTTTATACCAAAGAGCAATATCCCTATGAAAATGCAATGGCAAGTCATAACTATGCAACTGCTTTGATGGATTTTCCTCCTGCAAAAATTCATGACAACCTAAAAAAAGCTGCAGGACTTTTTAATGAAGCACTTGAAATACGAACGGTAAAAGAATATCCTTTTGAGCGGGCTTTAACTTTACTCAATCAATTAGAATTGGGCTGGTTGACGCACAACGAAAACAGTTCAGAAGAACTTAAAAAGTATGAAGACATGAAGGCAAAAGCTGAAGAAGTAAAAACTTTGGTGAATGATGAAGGTTTACTTTTACGAGTCGAAAACCATTTAATAGAATTAGAAAAAGTAAAAAGCTTAATTTAATGCACGAAACATCAATTGTAAATAGCATTATGCGAACGCTTGAACAAGAGTTTGAGGCGGAGAAGTTGAATAGAATGAAGGCTATTTATGTAAAAGTAGGCATACTTTCAAATATAGAACCACGACTTTTACATAATGCTTATAGTGCATATCATTTAACACATCCGCAGTACCATCATGTGGAATTGCATGTAGAATCAACTACTTTAAAAATACAATGCGAAGTCTGTGACCATATTACTGATGTACAGAAATATCGATTTATTTGTGACAAATGCGACCGCCCAAGTAAGAATGTGATTCAAGGCGAGGAAATGCTAATACATAAGGTAGAATTCGAAGACTGACCTTGCTGGCTGGGCAAATTATTAAAGAAAGTTAGACCTCACTGGTATTAAATACCTGTGAGGTCTCAAATAAAGGATAAAGACTATGATAGAAAAATCAACAAAAGCAGCGCGAGGAACGGTGCAATGCGAAAACACGAATATCAATTTGCTTAAAGCGAATGATTTTGTTGCGGATATAATTAAGAAGGAAATGGCAAAAACCAATACCCTTCTCATAAATATAACATCATCAGCAGGAAGTGGAAAAACTACTTTGATGCAGAAAACGGCTGAATTATTAAAGGATAAAATTACCATGGCTGTCATGGTTGGGGATTTAGAAACCGAAAGAGATGCTGTTCGTATTCGTGAAACAGGAATTCAAGCCTTGCAAATTGTAACTGGTGGTATTTGCCATTTAGAAGCGCAAATGGTTCATCAGGTACTTGATCAATTCGATTTAGAGAATATAGACTTACTGTTTATAGAAAATGTAGGCAATTTGGTTTGCCCATCTTCTTTTGATTTAGGTGAAGACTATCGAGTGACGCTAATGGCAACGACAGAAGGTGATGACAAGCCTAAAAAATATCCAAAAATGTTCTTGACCAGCGATATGATGCTGGTTTCAAAATCAGATTTGCTACCATATGTACCATTTTCTGTAGAGGCGGTAACCAAAGATGCTCATGAAGTGAATCATGAATTAGAGGTGATTCAGATTTCTGCAATTTCAGGTGAAGGTGTAGATGAATGGTGTGATTGGTTGTTAGAAAAAATTAAATTGAAGAAAAACAAGTCTTCGTAAGAGACTTTACATGTATTGAAGACCTGTGAGGTCTAAGCTCCTTGCCATGACGAAGACTTTTCAAATTACAATTTCAGGACAAGTACAAGGGGTGGGCTTCCGCCCATTTGTTTGCGCGCGCGCACATCAATTACATTACAAAGGCTCGGTTTGTAATAATGAGAACGGCGTATTAATTTATATAAATACTTCAGAAGAAAAAGCAAAAGCGTTTTTAGCTGCAATTCTTGAGAATGCACCTGAAGTTTCGATTATACAATCACATTCCCTTTCAGAGATTTCTTTTCGGGAGTTTGATGATTTCAACATAGTTTCTTCTGATACAAATCATCAAATCAATGTTCCGTTAACTCCAGATTTTGCAATATGTGAGTCATGTAAAACTGAGATTCGGGATGTAGGCAACAGGCGTTTTGGATATGCTTTTACCACCTGCACCAATTGTGGTCCACGATATGCAGTGACTACAAAATTTCCTTTTGAACGAGCGAACACGACAGTTTCTGCTTTCAATATGTGTTCTACTTGTGAAACGGAATATACCAATCCTGCTGACCGACGTTTTCATTCGCAGACGAATAGTTGCGCTGATTGCGGAATTCAACTTATGCTGCATGATTATGATGGAAGGCAATTCAATGGAAACCATTTAGAAATTATTAAAAAAGCATCTGATATAATCCGAAAAGGAAGTATTCTAGCCCTAAAAAACACAAATGGTTATTTGTTATGCTGTGATGCGAATAAGAAAACAGCCATTGAACAGTTGCGAGAAAAGAAGAAACGTCCATCGAAACCTTTTGCAATTATATATCCTTCGATTGAAAAAATTAAGATTGATTTTCAGGTTAGTGCCTTAGAAGAAAAAGCACTTACTTCGTCGGCAGCTCCCATTGTTATTCTGAATCCGAAAGAAAACATTGATATAGAGCAGGAAAGTATTGCTCCTAAATTAAATCAGTTAGGCGTAATGTTGCCATCATCAGCACTATTAACGCTACTAATGGATGAGCTAAAAAAACCACTAATTGCCACTAGTGGTAATATTCATGGTTCGCCAATAATTTCATTGAAAGCCGATGCCATTCAAAAACTATCAGAAGTTGCTAATTACCTTCTGCACCACGATTTAGAAGTTTCTTTTCCGCAAGATGATTCGGTAGTCTGTTTTAGTGGTGAGCAACAAATTATCTTGAGACGTTCAAGAGGTTTAGCCCCCAACTACTTAAATAGCACATATTCATCTAATCAGAAAATACTGGCAATGGGTGCTCATTTAAAAAGTACGTTCTGTTTTGTGCCTAATGCACATGTTTATGTAAGTCCATATTTTGGTAATCTTGATAATTATGATGTTTTAGAACGATACCAAAAGAGTATTGCTCAATATGAAAAACTTTTTGAAACCCAATCAGACGTTGTTTTGATTGATTCGCATCCTCAATATCAAAGTAGTATTTATGGTCGAGAATTTGCTGAAAATAGAAATGTAAAACTAGTTGCTATTCAACATCATAAAGCCCATTTTGCTAGTGTTTTGGGTGAGCATGATTTATTTGAATCCGAAGAAAAAATATTAGGAGTTGTTTGGGATGGAACAGGTTTCGGAGAAGACCAAGCCATATGGGGTGGAGAGTTCTTTTCGTATCAATTCAACAAAATAGAGCGCCTAACTCATTTCGAATATATAGATTGGATTGCTGCAGATAAAATGGCTAAAGAACCTCGATTGTCTTTGATTAGTGTGCTTCCCGAAGAAGAAAGAGGCATTGCAAAGTCAAAATTTTCAGAAACAGAATGGAAAATTTATAACAAGATGTTAGAAAACAACAGCTTAAAGACTTCTTCAGTTGGTAGGTTGTTTGATGCTGTGGCATCCCTTTTAAATCTTATTGATAAGACTTCCTATGAAGGTGAGGCAGCTATGTTTTTAGAGAGCCAAGCAAGAAATTATCAAGACGAGATTTTTATTGATTTTTTAGAAGGAGTTGAATATAAAAACATTCCTACAAAAATTATTATTTCTAATATACATAAGGCAAAAAGTGAAGGCGTTTCTATTGCCAAAATTGCAAACAGTTTCATTCATACTTTAGTTTCGGTTATTCTAAAAGTTGCCAAGCAAAATAGCTGTAATATAATTGCTTGTAGCGGTGGCGTTTTTCAAAATGAAATATTAGTCCAAAAACTGTCGCAACAGTCGAAAAATAGTGGCATAAAATTAAAATTTAATCGTATATTGTGTAGTAACGACGAGAATATTTCGTTCGGACAGCTATGTTATTATCAGCATATTAAAAATTGAATTATGTGTTTAGCAATTCCAGGAAAAATTAAGAGTATTGAAATGCAGTATGATGGCAGAGTTCGCATGGCGAAAGTGTTGTTTGGAGGCATTAGTAAAGAAGCCAGTTTAGAGATGTTGCCAGATGCAGATATTGGCGATTATGTTTTGGTGCATGTTGGTGTTGCGATTAGTAAAGTAGATGAAGAGGAAGCACAGAAAACGTTTAAATATCTTGAGGAAATAGGAGAATTAGGTGACCTTGAAGATGTAGATGAGTATTTGCCAAAATCGGAATAAATTAGTTTAGACCTCAGCGGTCTAATTAAAAAATACGACCATGAAGTACATGTCAGAATACCGCGACCCAGAGTTAGCGAAAAAATATTTAGAAGAAATTAAAAACACCGTTTCTAGACCTTGGTCTATTATGGAAGTTTGCGGTGGACAGACACATAGTTTGGTGAAAAACGGAATAATTGAAATGTTGCCCGATAAGGTAACGATGATTCACGGTCCTGGTTGTCCCGTTTGTGTAACACCTTTAAATCTTATTGATAAAGCGATTTATTTAGCTGAAGAGAAAGGTGTGATTCTCTGTTCTTTTGGTGATATGTTACGTGTGCCAGGCTCTCAAAAAAGCCTTTTAGAAGCGAAAGCTGAAGGTGCAGATATTCGCATATTATACTCCCCTTTAGAGGCTGTAAAAATTGCTGAAGACAATCCTGATAAAGAAGTAGTTTTCTTTGCTGTTGGTTTTGAAACCACAGCTCCAGCGAATGCTTTGTCAGTTGTACATGCACATCGTAGAGATGTGAAAAACTATTCTATATTGGCATCTCATGTATTGGTGCCGCCAGCAATAAAAGCGGTAATGGATGATGAAGAAAGCAAAATAGACGGGTTTTTAGCAGCTGGCCATGTTTGTACTATTATGGGTAACGCAGAATACCATCCCTTATCTGCAGAATACAAGGTGCCCATTGTGGTTACTGGTTTTGAGCCTTTAGATGTTTTACAAGGCATTTTAATGGTCATCCGTCAGTTAGAACAAAGCAAATCGGAAGTTGAAAATCAGTATGCACGTATTGTTCGTGAAGATGGAAACCCAGAAGCGCAAAAAGTTATCAACGAAGTTTTTGAAATAAGAAATCAGATGTGGCGTGGCATTGGCGAAATTCCTGAGAGTGGCTATGCCGTTCGTGAAAAGTATGTTGAATTTAACGCTACCAAGAAATATAATGTTACCATAGAAGAGGCTCCTGAAAATCCTGATTGTATTTCAGGTCAAATTATGAAGGGTATTAAAAAACCTTTTGAGTGTTCGCAATTTGGCAAAAAATGTAAACCTACAAATCCACTTGGCGCTCCCATGGTGAGTAGTGAAGGGGCTTGTGCCGCTTACTATCACTTTTCTGGGCTGGTGGAAGCTTAATCAATATTCATGTCGAAGAACAACAAAATACGCATGCAGCTACAATGCCCAATGCCCAAACTTGACTTTGATGTTATTACCCTAGGTCATGGAAGTGGCGGAGTATTGACAAACAAATTGCTTGATAGTGGGGTTTTTGACCTTTTGAGCAATGAGATTCTAGACGAGCGCCATGATGGTGCATTTATAGAATTACATGGTAAAACGGCTTTTTCTACGGATAGCTTTTTAGTATCACCCATCTTTTTCCCTGGAGGAAATATTGGAGAGCTAGCCGTCAACGGAACAGTCAATGACCTTGCTATGTGTGGTGCCACGCCCAAATACCTTTCACTTAGCTTTATTATTGAAGAAGGACTTCCCGTTAAAGAATTTTGGGATATTCTAGTCTCGATAAAATTCGCTTGTGAAAAAGCAGGAGTACAAGTAGTAACAGGCGATACTAAAGTAGTTGAAAAGGGAAAAGGGGATAAGATTTTTGTGAATACTTCGGGTGTTGGTCCAATTCATCCCAATGCAAGCATTAGCGCAAAGAACATTTTAATAGGAGATATAATTATCATTAGCGGGAATATTGCCACTCATGGAATGGCTATTATGTCCGTCCGTGAAGGGTTAGAATTTGAGTCTGAAATCAAAAGTGATACGACTAATCTGAATCATACCATAATAAATTTAATAGAACAGTTTGGTTCAGCTATTCATCTATTGACAGATCCAACAAGAGGGGGAGTGGCTACGGTTTTAAAAGAAATAGCACAATCGTCAGAAATAGGAATTGATTTAGTTCAAAGAGATTTTCCTATGGATGAACAAGTAGCAAGTGCATGTGAGTTACTAGGTTTAGACCCTCTTTATGTCGCTAACGAAGGACTATTTATAGCCATTGTTTCTGCCTCAGAAGCTGATGCAGTTTTAGAGACACTACAACAAGATGAAAATGGACAAAACGCTAGAATTATTGGAAGCGTAGTTGAAGAACATCCGAAACAAGTAATCATGGAAAGTGCAATTGGAGGCAAACGAGTAATAAGCATGTTGCCTGGCGAACAGTTACCTAGAATCTGTTAATATGAATTTTGAAACACTTGGTAAACACGTCACCAACTCTTATATCTTTAAAGGCTCTGAGCAAATGCCCTTCCTGGCTCCAAGGGGTGTTTTTGTAGCAAATAATCATCTTTTTGTTTCTGATACAGGTCGCAATCGTGTTTTTATTTGGAAGGATTTGCCGACAGCTGAATTTCAAGAGCCCGATGTCATTTTAGGACAGTCAGATGTATCAGAAACCAGTAGGAATTCTGGCGGAGAAATTACTGCAAGTACTTTACATTATCCATCGGGTGTATGGAGTGATGGCAAACTTTTGATTGTTGGAGATGCATGGAATCATCGCGTATTGATATGGCATTCGATACCCACAGAGTCTGGTCAACCTGCGGATGTTGTTGTAGGACAACCAGATTTCAATTCGAATCAACCCAATGTAATTGGCATAGGCAATGATCCTTCTGCAAAGACTTTAAATTGGCCTTACGGAATTTTCTCTGATGGAAATAGTCTTTGGATTGCTGATACTGGAAATCGAAGAATTCTATTTTATAATGACATTCCTAAAACGAATTATGTTGCAGCAGACAAGGTAATTGGCAAGGCTAATTTTGAAACACGTGATTATGAAAACCTTGAACCCATTTGGCCATATTCTGTAAAAGTAAATGGTGGTTGCAGACACACAATTCTACCGTAACCTAATTTGGAACAATGTGGATGAAGCATTTTTAAAACCTGCTGATGTTATCGTTGGTCAAGTAGACTTTGACGCATGTGGGCAAAATCAATTTGGGCTCTTTCCTTCTCCTAAATCTTTAAATTGGACGTATGATGCCTGTTTCTACAAAGACGGTCTTCTAGTGAATGATACAGGTAATAGTAGAATCTTATGGTTTGAATCTATCCCAGAAAATAACAATATAGAAGCAACAGCGGTTATCGGAAAACGCGATTTTAAAACAGGAAGTGAAAACAAGGAAACTTTGCAAGGTACCTCAAGCTCTTTGTACTGGCCCTTTTCATTAAGTACGCAGGGTAATAAACTCATTATTGCTGATACGGGAAATCACAGAGTTGTTATAACAGATTTGAAGTTTTAAGACCTATACGGGTTTGCTTTATAATCCTAAATAAAGCCAATAAATTCCAATTCCAATTGCAAGAATTCCACCCGAAAGACGGATAGTTTTAAAAAGCGATTTGTTGTTTTGTTCCTTAGAATAGTTCGCTAATTTTCCTAATAAGAAAGTATATACAGTCATTGCTAAAACTGTTCCTAGTCCAAAACCTAAAATGTATTGAATACTATCCATTTGATTTTCAAAACCTAAAACTGGGAGAAGTAAAATAAAATGAGCTATTCCAGCAAGTCCATGTAGCACACCTATCCCGAAAGAAGACCATAGATTTTGCTTGACTTTTTTTTCATGCGCATGTGCATGTTCTAGTTTATTAGTACCATGCTGGTGCTCATGAACATGAATATAAGGTTCTTTATCATCATGTACATGCGGGTGCTTGTGGTTCTTACTAGTGTAGAAAATGTTGAACAATGCCCAAAGACCGACAGTAATTAATACAATTCCAACCAATTGTTCACTATGCTTTGAAATTAGTTCAATAGGAATGAAATCTTTAAAAAAAAGAAAAAGTAAACCTATTAAAAGCATTCCTGCTAAATGACCAAAACCCCAGAACAAACCAATTTTCCATACTTTACGTCTAGTTTCAATAGCTAAAGGCGTAACTGCAGCCAGGTGGTCTGGACCTGAAACGACGTGTAGAACTGAAGCTGCTATACCAGCTAATAATGGTAAATTAATCATGGGTAATATTTCATAATAAATGTAGTGAATTATTGTAAAAAAATCTCATAGAGGTTGTAATTAAAATAAACTAATATATAATTTCGGAACTTTATTATCGTAGGTGTTGTAATGATTTTTAAATACCGCTCAGCACATTCCTTTCCATTTCGCTGAAAAAGCTCCCTTGCAGAAAAAGAGCTTCACTAAGTCATATCTTGAACACAATCCTAAATTTTGACTTTTCATTTCATTTATTTTTTCCGCTGCGCTGGTAAGAAACATTCAATTCTCAAGTAAGAATTCAGAATTACGTTCGCTGAAAACCAGCGACAGCTTTCAACTTTTTTACACAAAGGTTTAAAATTTAAACGGAGACGGACTGCATAACCATTCGCAAGCTCATTTTTATAAGCCCTTACTCCATCTAAATTTTAGTTTCAGTTACAGAAAAGATAACAGCGAAGGCTCTATGGGAAGTAATTGGAACAACTCAATACCAATTAAACATCAGCTTTAATAAAACTAGTAAAGGTGTGAGAAGATATTCTTACTGTTTTAAAAAGAAAAGAAAAACGCTCAGGATATAATAAGTAGTTCGATAAATGTCATTATGGCAACTAATTGACACCAAATAGAACCAGATAATATTGGCTTCGATATTGTAGTAATAGCTTCAGTAGATTAAAGAAATGATGGTACTTCCTTTGGATTTTTAAGTAGTTATCAAAAAGAAAAAGAAGTGCGTCTTAAAAAAATCAACAGGATAGTATTTTTCAAGAAGCTTTTTAGCTTCAGATAAAAAGTACGGAAATCACGAATGAAATGAAGGGATGGAGTAGCAAGAGGGTAACACGCTAGCGCGATGTTTCGATTTAATTTTTTTCTCCATCGTCAATGAGAATAGGGTTTTTGAAGGCATTTTCTTTTTGAAGATGGATATCTAATCACCTTGATTTTCAGAAAAAACGCTTAGAGCCTAATAAAACCGGTATAAAATTTCAGAAAAAATGGATAAAGAATATGAAAAAGAGCGATTTGAGAAGCTAGGAATTAAAACTAGCGTAGCGGTAAGATTTAGAAAATTCTGCAAACAATTATCAAAATCACAATCAATGACCTTGATGTTGATGCTAGACTTTTTTGAAGAAAATGGAATATCGCCAGCAGAAGCAATGGGACCAAGAATGGAAACACTAGAAACTAGAATCTCAATGCTTATCAAAAAGCGTATGAACGGAATGATAGCTATTATGAAGGATATCGAAAAATCTCAAACTAAACCAACGGTCGCCATGTTGTATTCATTGTTCGAGCAAATAGAAGCACCTAAGAAGCAATTGATTTTAGAGAAAAAGAGTTTCGAGCAAAAGAAGCATTTTGCAGTTGATAAGCTTAGAAATGAAAACAAAAAATTTGAGAACTGATGGATAAAGTAAATTACATTGCCCACCTCAATGCAGCCTTTGAAAAGTTTAATAGGGATGAGCGAATTAAGCAAGGGCATATCACTTTGTATCTGGCATTCTTTCAGAAATGGAATCGTGAATTTTTTAAAAAGCGATTACGGTAAACAGAACTTCAATAATGGAAAGGGCAAAGTTCAAATCAAAAACTACCTATCATAATTATCTCAAGGATTTAAAAGATTGGGGATATCTAAATTATTTCCCTTCTTTTCATCCGGCAAGAGGTTCTAAAATTAGCTTGTTCATATTTGGTACAAGTTCTGGTACGGCTGCTTACCAGAAAATGGCCAATAGCATCCCAAAACCAGGCCAAAATTTGGTACCTTCTTTAAAACATAAAACAAAAGAAAACTTTAATAAACTGGCGAAGCCAAGAAATGAACAAATTGTTCTTTCTTTTTTTAAAGAAAATAATTGGTCTGAAATAGAGGGCAGGAAATTTTATGCATACTACCATGCAAAAAAATGGAAATTACAAAGAGGTCTAAACATTACAAACTGGAAAGCCACAGCTAAAAAGTTTGTTGAAAAGGGTATTGAAATAAAACAGGAGTTAGCTAGGCCAATTTCTGGCTATCTGAATAATTTGAGAAAGAAGTATAAGGAGCCGTTATAGTTTTCTGTTAAATTTAAAAGACGATTTGGTTCGTTTTGTTGTGATTTAGTATAAGGAAAACATAAAGTAATGTTAAAGGTTGCAGATTCGGGTGCACTCCAATTTCAATCTTTTCAAAGGCCTATGTATATGGTGCTCACAGGAAATTTTGACACTCCCACCTCGAGTACAGAGTAGAACCCTAACAATCTAAATTTTAGAATGTTAGGGTTTTT